>JBBSLR010000688.1:0-1510 GCA_038255045.1 Phormidesmidales cyanobacterium | reverse complement strand
GGGCCGTCAGCTTGCCCTGCACCCCCGCTAGGGCCGTTCTCGCCGCCAGCGACGACTGGGCCGCCACCAGATCGGCCACCCCCTCGGCCTGGGTCAGATCGAGCCGCCCGTTCAAAAACGCCCGCAGGGTAAACTCTCCCGGCTCAGCCAGCCGCGCCCCCTGGCCGACGCAGAGCCCCAGCACCTGCTGCACCGCCATCAGCCCGCCGTGGCAGTGAAACTCCACCACATCTTCGCGGGTGTAGGAGCGCGGAGCCAGCATCAGCAGCAGCAGGGCTTCATCCACCGATTGCCGGGTGTGGGGGTCGCGCACCTGGCCGTAGAGAATGCGGTGGCTCTCCCAGGGCTGCTGACCGGGCACGTAGAAAAGAGTGCGGGCGATCGCTACCGCCTCAGCCCCCGACAGCCGCACAATGCCGACACTGCCCTGCTGGGGCGCAATGGCCGTGGCAATGGCCACAATCGTCTCACCCTGGGAGGGTGCTGCCTGGGCAACGGGGGATATCGTAGTTTCCTGAGCGGCCGCGCCGTCCATAGCCTCTATCCTGCATGGTGAAGTGATGTTGAAGCCCGGGGCCGGTCAAATAAACCCCTGATAAACCCACAATCTACTGGGTACAATAGAAAAGAATCTTTACGCGCTTTTAAGGTTTAACCGTCGAATAGTTCTGGCCTCTCCCCTGGTAGTCTATCAAGCCGGTGGTGGGTGCCCTATGAACCCATCCCTCGGAACACAGCCCCGGGAAGACAAACCTGGGGAGACGGCCCCTTGAACGACAGCACCGTTGCCTGCCGCTGCTCTCTATGCCCTGGTCTATTAGGGCCTCTGGTCTATCAGGGCCTCTGGTCTATCAGGGATACTTAACTTCTGGTGTAACCTCATCTATGACCACTGTCGAATTGCCCCCTAGCCCACCGTCTTCAATGCGTAAAATGTCCCGGCCTCAGTGGCGGCGACAGCTCCGCTACTTGTACCTGCGTTTTTTGCGGCTCCAGGGCAGCCCCGAGCAGCTGGCCCGAGGCATGGCATCGGGAATCTTTTCAGGCTGCTTTCCCCTGTTTGGCTTTCAAATCATCATGGGCATTGGCGTGGCCACAGTGCTCCAGGGCAATCGGCTCATGGCTGTCGCCGCTACCTGGGTCAGCAACCCCTTCACCTACGTGCCTCTTTTTGCCTTTAACTATCAAGTGGGGGTATGGCTGCTGGGGGGCGGTACAGCCCAGAACTTTGGCGATCTAGACACTCTGACAAGCTGGATGGATATGGGCACCGAGGTTTCGGTACGGCTGATGCTGGGCAGCGCCCTGGTGGGCACCGTCGCTGGGGTGGTTAGCTATTTCGTTAGCCTACCGCTAATTCGCCGCATGCGATCGCGCCGCCTGGCCCGCCAGCAGCAAAAGCTGCAAAACCTCTAGCCCCCAGACCCTACAACAGCTTATCTAAGCCATAGATCAGCGACTTGAGCGCCATCACCCGGCGCACACAGAGCAGCACGCCGGGCATAAAGCT
>JBBSLR010000687.1:0-1511 GCA_038255045.1 Phormidesmidales cyanobacterium | reverse complement strand
CGTCGGCGGTGACGTAGCCCCCTTCGGCCTTGAGGCGGTCAATTTCTTTGGCATAGGCGGACAGAACCGCTTCTGGCTCCGCCGACGGAGGCAGGGGGGCCTGGGTCTGCCACTGCTCAAAGCGAATGCCCGCGCTGGCAAGGGCGGCGGCGATCGCATCAGCATCGCGGTACTCATCGAGCAGAGTAGCGCCATCTCTGGCGTCATCTCTGGCGCTATAAATGCGCAGTAGGGTCATGGCGTAATTGTCCTTGGGTCTAGTGAATAGGGTGGCTAGGGGGCCTAGCGAATACATAACGGGTCTATAGCGGGTTCCGATTTAGTGAGGTACACATGGGCTGAGTTAAGCAGGGCAGGGGAGATCTTCGCGGTGTACTTTACCCGAGTGAGATTTGCTGTAGACAGCAGCCTGATCTGCCTGTTCTAAAAGAATGTCTTTTAGAACGCAGCTCACCAGCACCTCCAGGGCTTCGGTGGCCATCCGCGCCTGGGCCACGGTGGCCCCCCAGCTATACAGCCCGTGGCCCGCAATCATGTAGCCCACGGGGGCCTCAACAGACTCCAGCCGGGCCAGCACCGCGGCGCTCAGGGCCACCATATCTTGGCTGTTGGCCACGAGGGGCACGGTCACTTCTCTATCATGGGTGGTAATGCCCGGCAGTGCCTTGAGCAATTCATAGTTTGTTAACACCAGGCGGTCTTGGCCGCGCTTTAGCAGCCAGCGAGACAACGTAACACAGTCTATCGAGTGGGTGTGCAGCACCGCCCCCACCGCTGGGTAAGCCTGGTAGAGGCTGGTGTGCAACAGGGTCTCGGCGGAGGAGCGCTGGCCGGGGCTGAGGGGCTGCCCCTGAGGGTCAACCACCATGATGTCGCTGGGGGTGAGCCGCCCTTTGTCGCGCCCCGACAGGGTGATCGCCACGGTGCCATCGGCCAGCCGAGCTGAATAGTTGCCGCTGGTGGCCGGTGCCCAGCCCTGGCTGGCTAAAAAGCCGCCTGCCTCTGCTAGAGATTGCGCGATCGCCTGAAAATCCATGCCCTGAGCCGCCTGCCTCGCTTCTGCTGGCTCCCTACTCTAGCACCAAAAAAATGTGGGCGGCAGCACGGCTTTTTAGGCGCTATTTCCAGCTGCCTCGACCTGTAGCTCACCTGTCGCTCAATTGATGACACGCCCTAATCCGATTACCAATTCCACCCCAGCTTGGTAAAGGCCGACTTTAAAATTTAGTGGGGCAACTCGACGGAACACCCCGGCACCGCTACCTTCGAGGGCGGCACTGCATGACCTGCCCGATCATCCGCGACCCGGTAGATTTTTAGAGAATTTTTAGGGAATTTCTGAAAAATTTCCAGGTGCTCAGCCCTTCTGGGTGGGTCAGAGAAGTACCTCTAGTCTGTGTATCCTCTCCCTATTCACCCAAGGTTTTCTGATCACTCCACCGATCAAAACTGTCACCCTGTATAACAAGACAGGGATAGCTCCCCAGAATCTCAACAAAGATCTCCAAGAT
>JBBSLR010000686.1:0-1513 GCA_038255045.1 Phormidesmidales cyanobacterium | reverse complement strand
GGTAGAAAAACGTGGCTCTAGCCCGATCAAAAGGATGGCGGTTAGCACCAGCAGCAGGCCCGCTGTCAACAAGGTCACGTCTTCTCGCCGCATGGTTTTGGCTCTTTTTGGGTAGCGCCCTCACCGCCTAGGGTAGCGGCAAACTACGACAATGCAAAAACTGTCTGTTCATAGGCAGCAGACGCTAAAACCTGTGCCATCTTAGGGACAGCAAAGGATGACATTGATGATGACATTCACGGGCATCGGGCAATGGGCATGACCATGGCATTTCCCCTTCAGCTTAGGCTTGGCAAGCGCTCCCTGCGATGGTCGGGGGGTGGGCTGCTGCTGCTGGTTTCCCTGGGGCTGCACGGGCTGCTGCTGGGCCTCCCCCTGGCTGAGTCTGAACCAGTTCCCCCAGACTCGGCCACTGAGCTAGACGAGCCGGTCGAGGTCCCGGTCGAGGCCATTGATGTGGTGCGTTTGCCAGCGACCCCAGAGACTGCGCCACCAGGGGCCGTAGTGCCTGCGGCGATCGCTCCCCAGGCTGCGCCCCAAACTGCGGCTCCCCAGATGGCTGCCCCGGCATCCCTATCCCCCCGCCCCGCCGCCCCGGCCCCCTCGCCCCCCGCGCCGGTTGACCTAGAGCCACTGCCCCCCGAACCACCGCCCCAAACCCTAGACGATCGCCTGCGCGACCCAGCGGCCTACGCCTTTAACGATCAGGCCAAAGCGGCGGCAGCAGGGGGCGTTAGCCTCGATCTACAGGAGGTGTCTACCTTTGCTGAGGTATCTACCCGGCTCGAAGAAATGGCTGTGGAGCAGGGCATTACCGATGACAATTTAATTCCGGTTCTCGGTGAAAAGCTGGCCCCGCTCTTGGTGGCGTATCCCCTCAACATCTGTCTGGTGCCGCCCCCAGCGGAAGGCATGGTGATCGTGGTCGCAACTACTGCCGGGCAGCGCCTGCAAGACCCAGAGCTGCTCTACAGCACTGGCTATTCGGTGCTCGACGACAAGGCTATGGCAATGGCCCTGGAGCGCGCCTTCCCGGCTCAGTCGGCGAGTGGCGGATCTAATCCGAGGGGGTACTGGTTACCGGTGCAGGTGCAGTATGACGTTGCTGGCTGCAATTCTTAAAGAATCATTTAGCCTTCCCTCCCTTGGGTAGAGGTGTGCTTTTGTAGGGCTTGTCATAGTGGCACATAAGTCAATCGCCGCTATTTTTAATTGCCCCATGGCTCAAACTACATCTGCATCGAGCAATTCTGTTCAGGCTTATCTGAAAGAAATTGGCCGTATTTCTCGCCTCACCCGCGAAGAGGAAATTTCTCTCGGCAAGCGGGTGCAGCGCTTGAACGAGCTGAACGAGCATATTGAACCGCGGTCTGAGTCTTTGGGCCGTGAGCCTTCGTTGGCAGAATGGGCGGCAGCAGCCAATCTATCTGCGGAGGAGCTGCAGCAGATCATCACCGCTGGAGAAGCGGCCCGTCGTCGCATGGTGGAAGCCAACCTGCGGCTGGTGGTGTCG
>JBBSLR010000685.1:0-1513 GCA_038255045.1 Phormidesmidales cyanobacterium | reverse complement strand
GCTGGGGCGATCGCCTCGCCCCCCTAGAGTCCGCCATCCAGGCCGCCGATGCCGAGACCACCGCCCTCAAGCAGCGGCGGCGCGATCTCTCCCGCCAGCTCCAGGCCGATATGCACGCCGCCTACACCCTAACCAACTTTGCGGGCGAGTCGGTGGCGATCGCAGCGCTGGGCAACCTGCCCACGGGCACGGGCGACTGCTGCGCCCCCAAACTGCTGCACGCGGCGGCGCAGCACGGCCTCAAACCGCTGGCGATGGCCGAGTTTTGGTGGGGGCCACCCCAGGGCGACAAACAGCCAGGCGAATTTTACGGAGCCTGCGGCGATCGCTGCCAGCCAATTATGGGGTTTCTGCTGTCGGGGTTATCGGCCCAGGTGTTGGCCGCCGCCGCCATCCCCGTAGGGGCGCAGCAGGCTGCGCCCCTACAACCCCCACAAACTGGGGGCAGTCAACTGGGGCTTGAGCTTACCGTTCTATACCAAGACCAGTGGCTGATCGCGGTGGATAAGCCAGCGGGGCTGCTGTCGGTGCCGGGGCGGTATGGCGATCGCGCCGACAGCATTCTCTCTCGCCTGCGTCTGACCTGGCCCCAAAACGCTTTCCTCCAGCCCGTCCACCGCCTTGACCAAGACACCTCCGGGGTGCTGCTGCTGGCGCTAGATGCCGCCACCCACCGCCAGCTCAGCCAGCAGTTTGCCCAGCGCCAGGTGGCCAAAACCTACCAGGCCCTAGTGACGGGGAATGTCGCGCCAACCTCAGGACTGATCGACCTGCCGCTCTGGGGCGACCCCACCCAGCGACCCCGACAGCAGGTCAACTGGCAGCGGGGCAAGCCCAGCCAAACTCGATACACAGTGCTGGGCCAAGTGGGAAACCTGACCCGAGTGGCCTTCTATCCCCTGACGGGCAGAACGCACCAGCTGCGCGTCCACGCCGCCGATGCCCAGGGGCTAAATGCGCCGATTTGGGGCGATCGCCTCTACGGTCACTGTGAACCGGGTCAGCGCCTGCACCTCCACGCCCAAACCCTGCAATTTGCCCATCCCCACCGCCAAACATCCCTCACCCTAGATTCCCCCATCCTTTTCTAAACCGGCCCGCCTTCAAGACCTGGCAAAATCTTGCCGTATCTTTGGAAAGAAGCCCCCCAACCGCGCGCCCGAGATGCCCAGCAGCTTCACCATTTTGCCGTAGACAAGATTGCTGACAAGAAATTCTCAACCGATAGCGATTTTGCCAAACGTTGGCATGTAGCTTAGGAATGGGGATTGATTAAATCCACGGCTTAATTGATTAAATCCACGGCTTATAAGTTAAGCATCCTGCCTGGCCGGGGACAGCCGAGGCGGCGATCATGTGTGATTTAATTCTTGGGCTTTGGCAAGCCGCCGCCGCTCACTTAGGCCGCTCACTTAGGCCGCTCACTTAGGCCGCTCACTTAGGCCGCTCACTTGGAAACGATGCAGCATGAGCCACGATCCACGCTGGGTGCAGCGGTTTCAAAACTTTGACG
>JBBSLR010000684.1:0-1529 GCA_038255045.1 Phormidesmidales cyanobacterium | reverse complement strand
GGCCAGCACGTGCTGGTTCTGAATTTTGCGGGCCACCCCCAGGCGGGCACCGGGGTGGCCAATGGCCTCTTCATGCTTGACCTCGCCGTCTTCGTAGGAGACAAATAGGCGAAACAGGCCGTTTTCGTAGCGCCAGATGCCTGCTTCTGTGGCCATAAAGCGATCGCTGCACACCGTCAGCAGGTGGCCCAAAAACTTCCCTAGGTCAGGCTCATCGGCCAGCTTGCTCAGGGAAGCCTGCAACACCTGGTTGGCCTAGGCCAAGTCTAGGGTGGGCTCTAGGGGGTGAGCTTCGGGGGCACCAAAGTCAAAGGGGTTATGCAAGGTTCTAAAGGCTCTCAGAAGGCTAGCGCTTAGCATAGAAGTTTAAGCGGTTTTACGGGTTTCACGAGGTGATGTGTCGCACGTTTTACTGGGGGGAAGGAAGGAGGTCAGGTGGCATGGGTTGGAGGGTGCGATCGCTGGGGTTGACCGCTGAGCCAAGGACTAGAAGTCCCTGGCCTCAAAGCCGAAAACCTCTTAAAGAGTAGTGAACTCCCTGGCGATCGCAGCCGGAGTCTGAGGATCCCACCCCAAGCCTCCCCAAGCGTCCCCAAGCCTTAAGGGCTTCACGTCATCTGCCTCCGGATTAACTGGCTAAACAAGCCCGGCTGCCCCGCTAGCTCATCAAAGCTGCCCTGCTGCACCAGGCGGCCCGCTTCTAACACGTAAATGCGATCGGCGTGGCGAATGGTGCTGAGGCGGTGGGCAATCACCACCCGAGTCACCCTCAGGCGGCTCAGGCTCTCGGTGACGATCGCCTGGGTGCGGTTATCCAACGCACTCGTGGCCTCATCCATCAGCATAATTTTGGGCTTTACCGCCAGGGCGCGGGCGATCAGCAGCCGCTGGCGCTGCCCCCCCGACAGGTTGCTGCCCCCCTCGCTCACCACCGTGTGCATCTGCATGGGCATGGCCCGCAGGTCGGCGGCGAGGCCCGCTTTCTCCGCCGCATCCCAGGCGTCATCCAGGGTAATTAGCGCCCCCCCGGCCAGGTTTTCAAAAATTGACCCGGCGCTGAGGCGGCTGGTTTGCAGCACTACGCCGCACTGGCGACGCACCGCCACCACATCCAGCCCCGCCAGCGCCTGCCCGTCGTAGTAGACGCTGCCCGCCTGGGGCGTATCAAACCCCAGCAGCAGGCGCATAGCGGTCGATTTGCCTGAGCCAGACGGCCCCACCAGCGCGATGAATTCCCCCGGTTTGGCCTCAAAACTGACGTTGTCGAGAATCACTGGCCCCTCGTCGCTGTAGCGAAAGGTGACCCGATCCACCGAGAGCGCCCCCGACAGCTGCCCCGGATCGGCCTTGCTCAGATTTACCTCGGGTTCCGCTTGCAGAATGGGGCTGGCCCGCTGCCACAGGGGCACCACATCCAGCAGATCTACCAGGGTATCGCTGAGGCTGGTGGCCCCGGCGATGAAGGTGCCAAAGGCCACCGAAAAGGCCAGGAATGTACCCGTGGATAGCCCCGCGTCGGCCCGGCCCAG
>JBBSLR010000683.1:0-1530 GCA_038255045.1 Phormidesmidales cyanobacterium | reverse complement strand
TAATCCACACCACATCGGGGATGACGGCATCTGTGGGGGTGAAAATTACGCCTGGGGCCTGAAATGCAGAGCCCGACCCCATCTGCTCAGACCAATTGTCTAGGCGTACGTGTAGCTTTCCGGCTGCACCCTGATGGCGAAGGTGGGGGGCACCACGGGTCGCGAAGAGTTCTCCGTCGATGATTTCGTAGCGCTTCCAGCCGCCATCGTCGGGCATGGCAGCCAGATCGCGGGTAGTCCAGAGCTGGGATTGGGCGACCATAGTTACGTGATGAGCTTGAGTTCTAGTGTAGTGGGTGCGCCGGAGGTATGTGATAGAGGCAGCGCTTCTCCAGACTAGAGCGTCACAGGAGACTCGACATACACCGTTGGATCTTGCAGGGCGAACTCAATGCCGTAGGCCTGCAGCTCGCTGGCGATGTTGTCGTTGGCCAGCTCTAGCAGGCGCTTGCGCAGCTCAATCGAGCTTTCGCTAGAGCCCAAAATAAAGAATGTCACGCGAGCGCGGCGGGCGGCAAAGCCGCCATTTTTAGAGGACTCGGTTGCGGCCGGAAAGCTGATGCTGGTGCTGCCGGGGTCAATGCCAAACAGCGATTCGGTGCTGCGGGTGACGACCTGCTTTACCAGCGCCGAGTCCTCTTCGCGCAGGGGCCGCACAAAGTCCATATACAGCATCACCATCACCTTCTTGGCTCGGCTGACGTTCTCAATTTCTTCGTTGACCAGCTTTGAGTTAGGCACAATAATCAGCGTGCTTTTGGCGGCGGTGCGCAGCTTGGTTGATCGCAGCCCAATTGACTCGACCCGGCACAGCTGGCGATCGCCCTGGCGAATGTACTCGCCCGGCACAAAGGGGCGATCGAGATAGAGCACCAGGGTACTGAGCAGCTGTTCCAAAATCTTTTGGGCCGCCAGCCCCAGGGCAATGCCGCTAATGCCCAGGCTGGCAATCAGGCCCACCAGGTTAAACCGCTGACTTTGGGCAAAGGCCAGCACGGCAATAAAGCCAATCAGTACATTGGCCAGGGTTTCAAACACCAGCAGCAGTTCGTCAACCTCGCGGCCTAGACGGCGCACCATTTTGATGCCGTACACCCGAACAAACTGCCGAAACAGGCGAGACGCTAACCAGGCCACGCTAGCGATGGTAGCCAAATCAACCAGGGGGCGAAAAAAGCCGTACAGCCCCGCTGAGGCTGCTTGCAGCCATACCATCGACAGCGATACCAGCAGCAGGGTGCCGGCCGTTTTAACCGTGCCTTTGATGGGTGAGATCAGGTTGTTGTAGACGGTGGCCCCCTGCTGGGGCGAAAACCGCTGAATCATCAGCCCAATCAGCCCAGGGGTATAGCGACCGACTAAAATCGCCAGCAGCAGCGCGAGCAAAAACACCGCCCAAGGCGGCAGCGCTAAAAGCTGAATATCAACGGTATTGAGCAGGTCGCGTAGGTTTAAAAACAATTTTAGAAAGGCCAGTTGTCAACAATCTAGCGGAACAGCGGCGGCCCCCAGCACCCTACCCGGTAATGG
>JBBSLR010000682.1:0-1539 GCA_038255045.1 Phormidesmidales cyanobacterium | reverse complement strand
TAGGTGGTGACACCGTTGGCGGTGAAGCTGCACATGCTATCGCCGGGCAGCCGGGCGCTAAAGCTCTGGGTCGCGGGCTGGTACTCAATGGCCACACCGCAGGTGGGCAGGTCAATCAATGCCTCACGGGTGAGGCTGGCTAGGCGATCGGGCTGGGTGGCGCTGCCGCTGTAGGCCACTGGGTCGGGCAGGGCATAGTACTGGCCCCATAGTCCTGCCCCCTGCTCGACAATATGTAAAATGCGCTGGCGGTAGGGGGGCTGGCCTGAGGCCACGCCAATCTGCTCAATGAAAAAGCTGTAGCCCTCCCCAAACAGGTCCGCGGGCAGGGGCCGATGCCACAGCCGCAGGTGCAAAAACCAGGCCGGGTCAGCGAGAGACTGGGGTTTGTTGTCAAACTCTCCGGCCAGGTAGGTGGCGAGCTGGTCAAGCTGGGCCTGGGGCATGCACATTCCTTTAGTCCTACAGCTTTTGATGCTACCGGAAAGCAGGCTGGGTTTGCCTTCTGGTTATGGGCTACTTGAGCAGGGGCAGCCCGGTGGGGGTCGTGAAGCTAAGGCTGCTGGGGGTGATGGTATCGGCCTCGACATCGAGCAAAATGGCTTCGGTGGTGGTTTGCCCCAGGGGCGTGGTCACCTGCACCTCGGTATTGGCCCCCACCTGCACAAAGCTCAAGAAGGGCAGCAGCTCAACCCCGGCGAAGGCAGGCTGGGCGGCAATCAGGCTAAAGTCGAGGCGATCGCCCTCAGCAAGACTAAAATCGACAACAATATCTGACCCGGTATCTGGCATGGGAGCTGGCCCGACATCTGGCCCGGTGGCCCCCACCAGCGCCCCGCCGTAGGCCCCTGGGGTGCCCAGGCGAAAGATATCGGCCCCGGCCCCGCCGACCAGCAGGTTGGCCCCGGCCCCGCCGTAGAGAATGTCGTCACCCGCGCCGCCAAACAGATGGTCGTTGCCAGCCCCACCTTCGAGCACGTCGTTGCCCGCGCCGCCAAACAAAATATCATCGCCGGGGCCACCGATCACGGTGTCATTGCCCGCGCCACCAAAGGCCAGGTTGTTGCCCGCGCCGGTCAAAATTAGGTCATCGCCGCCAAAGCCAAACACAGCGTTATCGGCGGCGGTGCCAATCAAAAAGTTTTTGCCGACGGTGCCCTGCACCATGGTAAAAACCGGAGGGGTCGTCGGGGCGGCGGGCAATACTGCCAGGGCATCGACTTCCAGTACGTCAGCCTCGAAGAATTGAGCGCCTGTCCCAAGCAATTCGGGTTCTAGGGCATCTGCCTGGAGAGAGGCCAATTCAGGATCTTGAGCGCCTGTCCCGAGCAATTCGGTCCCGAGCAATTCGGTTTCCTGGGCATCTGCCTGGGTAGAGGTCAATTCAGTCTGGAGGGGTGCGCCCGGTGCGGCGAGCCAGGGCGCTGTCGTGGGCGCGGCGGCAAATAGGCCACTCAGCGCCGTGGGAAACAGGTCGCTGGGTTCGCTAGCGATCGCCCAGGTTCCCTCTGGCACATTGACCTGGTACAGCGCCGGGTC
>JBBSLR010000681.1:0-1541 GCA_038255045.1 Phormidesmidales cyanobacterium | reverse complement strand
GGGCGCGGTAGCGAATCGCCTGAATCAGGTTTTCCACCTGCACCATGATCACCTGAAGGCTGTCCACCAGCTGTAGCGACAGGGCCGTATCGAGCATGTCAGAGCTGGTCATACCCAGGTGAATGTAGCGCCCCGCATCGCCCACGTACTCGTTGACGTTGGTGAGAAAGGCGATCACATCGTGGCGCACCTCCGCCTCGATCTCAAGAATGCGTTTAGGGTCAAACTTTGCCTTGGCCTTGATTTCCGCTACTGCATCCGGCGGCATGTACCCCAGCTCAGCCTGGGCTTCGCACACCGCAATCTCGACCCGCAACCAGGTCTTAAATTTATAGTCGTCGGTCCAGAGGTCGCCCATCTCGGGCAAGGTGTAGCGTTCAATCAAGGCTTTGGTCTGAATACAACCGTCCTATTCTACTCTCCAAACACAATCGCCTGGGCCATCTTGCCAATGCGCCCCAGGTCTTCGTCGAGCATGGGTGGCCAGACAACTCCGGTCCTTTTGCCCTGGGCGTAGAGCTGGCGGCTTTCGTAAGAGAGAATAAACAGCGCCTGGGTGAGGGTGCGATCGAGGGTAGGCTCGGTCTTGAGGCCTTCAAACAGCACTTTGAGCGCCAGCAGCAGGGAGGTGACCTGGCCGGGGATGGGCGGCTTGCCCTGGCGCAGACAGGCGATGAAGGTATCGGGCAGGTCGACGCTGGTGCCAAGGGTTTGGCGCACAACAAATTCGTGAGCGGTGGCAAAATCCATAGGGGTAACGGTAGCCGAATTGGGTGTGGTCTAGCGCCGCGCGTGCTGAACATAGCGGCTCAAAATGCGGTCTTAGGCCCAGGGGGGGTGGTCACTACCGCCCGCCCGCTATGTCTGCCCCAGTCTACCGTCTAGTCTGCCTTTGAGATGCAGATCAACCTCATCCCCGGCCAGCGGTGGCGTTTGACCTGGGGAAACCCCACCGATCCCGAGCTGGAATGGCTATAGCCAGCCCTGTCAAACTGGCCAAACTATTTCCGAAATGCCTATAGGCTAAGGGACTTTGGCCACAACCACCAGGGAGTGAACTCCCTGGCTCACAGCGAAAGTCTGCTAAAGCAGACGGGGGTAGTCGGCCCCCAATCCTCTTCAGAGGATTTTTGCTTGGAGCCTTGGACTTCTAGTCCAAGGCTCAGCGGCTCATCCAAGGGATTGCCCCCTGAATCTGGCCCCACCTTGATAGGGCTGACTTGGTATAGCCCACCTCTTCCAGGTCGCTTCTAGGCCTCATCTGTTACGGTTTCGTAGCAATCGGGCAGTCTGAGCATGGCTGTCGCAATCGCTGGCGCGGTCATCACGATCGCTGTTTATTCAACTAGTTTATTCAACCAAATGGGCGCGAGTAAGCATGACCTTCCCCTCCCCGCAAACGGTTCCCTTCGTCGATTTGACCTGGCAGCACGCGCCCCTGCAAGAGGCCATCCAGGGGGTGATCAATGCCGTCATTAACCAGGGTGACTTTGTGCTCGGTCAGGCGCTGGCCGACTTTGAGGCCAGCTTTGCCGCCGCCT
>JBBSLR010000680.1:0-1541 GCA_038255045.1 Phormidesmidales cyanobacterium | reverse complement strand
TTCTTCACGGCTCAAGTTGGTCAACAGGTCAGGGTCATGATCACCTGTCGTAAGCTGTTGATAGGTGCCTAAATCCAACACCACGCCAACGCGATCTCCTGATTCATTGGTGATGTATTGCACGCCTTGAGCCATAGCATTACCCCTGCCACATTAGGCCAATATTAGCGCGTTAGAGTTGGGTAGCCACTGTTTTCCCCCCCAGAGAAGTGAGGTGCAGGTTGACGATCGCCCGCCCGTACACCACAATTAGCCCCTGTTCTGCCAGCCTCTCTAGCAGGCGCTGGCGATCGCCCACCGACACCCGCCGATGGATCTGGCTGGGGCCAATGCGGCCCCCCTGGCACGATCGCAAGATCATCAGCTCGTCGGGGGTGACGGGCCACACCGAAAGATCGAGCTTGAGCAGGGTTTTGCCGGTGAGGGTGAGGCCAAACTGGGCGATATCTTCGTGGTAGAAAAGACAGCCTTTGGCCTGAAGCTGCTGACAGGCCTTAATCCGCTGGCGCAGGGAACTTCTTTTCTCGATGGGCAGCGCGGTCAGGGTGTCACAGGTGCCGCCAGCCGCCAGCAGCTGACCTAAAATAGCCAGCTCAAGGGCAGACAGCGCAGCCTGGGTGGTTGGGGAAACAGTCATCAGAGCTGAAAATGATTGGTTTGTCCTGAAACGATTGGCCTGGGGTGAAGTGTAATGGAAGGGGGCGGAGCGATGGCGTTTGGGTTGATCCCTGGCCATTGCAAACTAGTTCATGTTAACTAGTTCTACCATGCCGCCTGCATCTTACCCACCGTGACCGCTGCTGTGTCTTTGAATTCTCAAACCTACCTGGGGCACAACCAGGAAGCCTACCAGGAGCTGCGCCTGGCCCTGCAGCTCAACCTGCGGCGGCAGCTGCTGCTGGCGGTGTGCGATGATGCGGCCCTGCAAGAGCAGCTGGCCCAGCGGCTAGAGGCCCACTTTAGCCCCCTGCCCGATACGGTGCCGGTAGCCCCGGAGGTGCGGGCGCGACAGCTGACCCTGGTGACCCTGCGGCTGAGCGGCGATCGCCCCGACCTGGTGCGCGAGGTGTTGCTGTGGCTCAAGCAGCAGCGCCGACTTCTGAGCAGCCTGCCCACTACGCCCGTGTTTCAAATTGTGGGTATTGACCAGCTCACCCGCCAGTCGCCCACCGTGCAAAATCGGTTTTTGGCCTCGCTGATCCAGGTCGATGCGCTGCTCACCCAGCTCGACTGTCGACTGGTGGTGTGGGTGCCGCGCCCCTGGCTGGGCAAAATTCGCCAGTCGGTGCCGGGGTTTTGGCGATCGCGCAGCGGCCTGTTTGAGTTTGTGGGCGAACCCAACTCCCCAGCTACCCCGCCGCCCAAAACCGATGCTCCCCCAGCTCAAACCAGCCCGACCGTCGCCCCCGCCGATCTCTGGCAAGTTCTGCTGGACGATCTCTCTACCTTTGAAAAGCCTGCCGCTCAAGCCACGGCCCCGGGGCCATCTCTACCCCCTACCCTAGAGAAAACAAACCTTTCTAAAACAGCCCCCCAAAAAG
>JBBSLR010000679.1:0-1542 GCA_038255045.1 Phormidesmidales cyanobacterium | reverse complement strand
TTCGCAGTTCAAAAAATACTTGCTTTCGATATCGCGATAGGCCGCCAGCGTCGCCACATGCTGGGCGCGTTCGTGGTGGAGAATGGCCTGCAACGTTTCGGGGGGCACCAGGTGGCCCACAAATAGCTTAACCAGCAGGTCGTCTTTAGTCGGTGCGCATTTGGCGGGCTGGGCGATCCACTCTTTCAGCGCAGTTTTGCCAGTTTCAGTGACGCGGTAGACCTTTTTGTCGGGCTTGCCCTCCTGGGCCACAGCTTCGGCGGTAACCAACCCCTGCTGCTCTAGCTTGGTCAGCTCCCGATAGATCTGCTGGTGACTGGCGTGCCAAAAAAAGCCCACCGAGCCGTCAAACTGCTTGGCCAGGTCGTAGCCGCTGCACGGGCGATCAGTCAGGGCCGAGAGAATTGCGTGGGAAACCGCCATAGACAGAATTCACAAAACTAAATATGCAAAATATTGACTATGCGTAAAAGTGCATATAGGATGAACTCATGAATGCACTAAATTGCATATTCACTCAGTTGCACTTTCTATTATGTCTGTTCTGGGGCCATTGCCCCTCACTGAATTGCATTTGTTCACATCCCTTCCTCATTGGAGAAACACCATGATCAGCCGAGTTCAACGATGCTCCCAGCCCCGTCAGCGCCTGCCCCTGAGCGGCATCAACTGGTCAGAGCTGGGGGCCGCCTACCGGGCCTTTTTAGGCAATCCTGCCGCCGGTATTTTGCATATTCTTGCCGCTGGACGCCATAGCCAGTGGCAGCGCTGGGTCGAAAAACGGCTGGAGCGCCAGGCTACCCATTTGGCCTATCGTACTATTTCCGTTGATCTAGATGCTCTGGTGCAGCTACCTCCCGACACCCTAGGGGGCGCCTACGCCCGCCACATGCTCCACTATGGGTTTGACCCGGAAGTGTTTACGACCGACGAGGCCAACGGTGAATGGCTGCGTCAGCGCACCGCCATCAGCCACGATATCTACCACATTTACACGGGCTTCGATGCCTCACCGATTGGGGAGTTTGGGGTGGCGGCCTACACCCTGTTGCAGTACCGCGATTTGCTGAATGTGTTTGTGCTGTCGTTTGTGCCCCTGAGTTTGACCAATCCACTGTGGACGGTGCCGCTGCTGCGAGCCATGGGCCGGGGCTTTCGCATGGGGATGAAGGGGAAAGCGGCGATCGCCTACCCCCCCGAACTCAACTGGGAAAAACCGCTGGCGATCGTCCGCCAGGAGCTGGGGCTAGGAGAATTTTTCTGAGGTCTATGGAGATAGGTGGGCTAGGGAATAATCAGCACCGGGCAGGGCGACAGGTTGATTACCCGCATGGTGACGCTCTCGTTCTGAATGTCTTCGATTAGCCCCACGCCCCGGCAGCCCATGGCAATCAGATCGGCGTTGAGATCGTCGGCCACGTCGCAGATTACAAAGGCGGGCTGGCCTTCTCGCTCAATTACTTCGGCCTCAATGCCCTGGGAGGCAAACAGGTCTTTCGCCTTACCCAACAGCTGCGCCACCGCCTCTGGGGACGACTGCCC
>JBBSLR010000678.1:0-1543 GCA_038255045.1 Phormidesmidales cyanobacterium | reverse complement strand
GCGTCGCCTCCAGGCCGAGCAGGGCGGTGCCCTGGGGCTGATTTTGATCGACTATCTGCAGCTGATGGAGGGCGGCGGCGACAACCGGGTGCAGGAGCTGTCAAAAATGACGCGATCGCTCAAGGGGCTGGCCCGCGAGCTCAACGTGCCGATTATCACCCTCTCGCAGCTCAGCCGGGGGGTCGAGTCGCGCACCAACAAACGCCCAATGATGAGCGATTTACGTGAATCTGGAGCGATTGAACAGGACGCCGACTTGATCATGATGCTCTACCGCGAAGAATATTACGACCCCGACACCCCCGATCGCGGCATTGCCGAGATCATCGTCACCAAGCACCGCAACGGCCCCACCGGCACCGTCAAGCTGCTGTTTGAGCCGCAGTTTACCCGCTTCCGCAACCTGGCCACCCCTGGCATGTAGGCCTAGACCTCTAGCTGCACCGCCGTAATCCCCTGGCGCAGGGAGATCTGTTGCCTCACCCAGACCCGCTTCACCAGGGGGCCAGCCACCGGAGAGAGCGTGCTCAGCCCCTGGCGCAATAGCCCAAATCGCCGCAGTAGTGCGCCCCGGCTGGCCTCGTGGGCCTGGAGCTGCTGCGCCTCGATAATCTCTGGCTCTCGCTCGGCCTGAATGCGGGCCAGGGCCTGGTCTATGGCCGCTGCGTCGGGGGCCGCCGGGTCAGGGGCTGAGCGATCGGCCAGCACCGGCACCAGGTGGTTAGCCGCCACAATCACGTCCCGCAGGGCCAGGTTAATGCCCTGGGCACGCACCGGCGACATGGGGTGGGCGGCATCGCCCAGCAGCAGCAGGCCGGGGCGGTGCCAGCGGGGGCAGCGGCCCACCACCACCGAGAGCCGCAGGGGGGGCGAGATGCTGTCTGTCGCCGCCCGGAAATGTGCCACCAACTCTGGCGGCACGAGGACGGCAAAGGTGGCCGCCCAGTCTTTTTTCTCGGTGGGTTCATCGGGCGAAATGGCCCAGGCTAGGTGCAGTTTGCCCGCCTCGGCCCCGTGGAACAGGCTAAACACGCGCCCCTGTTTCACCACCGTGCAGAAGCGGTTGTCGGCTTCGTAGCCCGCCGGGGCGGGCAGCTTAAACCAGAGCACGTCAATGCTTTTCGGCTGGGTATCCAGCGCCAGATCGGCCCGCTGACGAATCGCAGAGGCGCGGCCATCGGCCCCGATCACCAGGTCGGCCTCCACGGTGCGATCGTCGCTCAGCTGAACTCCCACCACTCGCCCATCGCGCCACAGCAGATCCTTCACCTCCGTTCCCGCCCTCCAATCAAAACCGGGTTTGGCCTGGGCCAGCTGCACCAGGGCCGCCAGCAGGGGCGGCTGGGAGACCAGGGTGCAGGGGCGGGCAGCGCCCATCGGCTCGTCGGCCCGAAACAGGCGGCGATCGTTGAGCCAAAATTCCCAGGCGCTGAGGGGACGGTGAGGAATCGTTTCTAGCAGCGAGTCTAGGCCCATCTGGCTGAGGGCATCGAGGCCGCTGGGCATTAGCCCCTCACCGCGAAACTGCCGCTGAAAGTCGCGG
>JBBSLR010000677.1:0-1545 GCA_038255045.1 Phormidesmidales cyanobacterium | reverse complement strand
TTGCTATTTGCCCTAAGTACATGCGCTTTTCTAAGATTTTGATTGCTAACCGGGGAGAAATTGCGCTGCGCATCCTCCGTACCTGCGAAGAAATGGGCATAGCCACCGTTGCGGTTCACTCCACCGTTGATCGCCACGCCCTGCATGTACAGCTGGCCGATGAAGCGGTGTGTATCGGCGAAGCCCCCAGCCAAAAAAGCTACCTCAACATTCCCAATATTATTGCTGCTGCCCTCACCCGCAACGCCAGCGCCATTCACCCCGGCTACGGGTTTTTGGCCGAAAATGCTCGCTTTGCCGAAATCTGCGCCGATCACCAGATTGTCTTTGTCGGCCCCTCTCCCGACTCCATGCGCAGAATGGGGGATAAATCGACCGCCAAGAAAACGATGCAGGCGGTGGGGGTGCCCACGGTGCCCGGTAGCGAGGGGCTGCTGACCGACGAAGCCGAGGCCTACGCCACCGCCAGCGAAATTGGCTATCCGGTGATGATCAAAGCCACGGCGGGGGGCGGGGGGCGGGGCATGCGCCTGGTCAACAACGAAACCGAGCTGGTCAAGGCCTTTATGGCCGCCCAGGGCGAGGCCCAGGCCGCCTTTGGCAACGCTGGCGTGTATATGGAAAAGTTTATTGATCGCCCCCGCCACATTGAGTTTCAGATCTTGGCCGACAGCCACGGCAACGTGGTGCACCTGGGCGAGCGCGACTGCTCGATTCAGCGACGCCACCAAAAGCTCTTAGAAGAAGCCCCCAGCCCTCGGCTGACCGCAGACCAGCGAGTAAAGATGGGGACGGCGGCGGTGCTGGCGGCCCAGTCAATCAACTTCGTGGGGGCGGGCACGGTGGAGTTTCTGGTCGATGGCCAGGGCAACTTCTACTTTATGGAGATGAATACCCGCATTCAGGTTGAGCACCCCGTCACCGAAATGATTACCGGCATCGACCTGATTGCCGCCCAGCTCAACATTGCCCAGGGTGACAAGCTGCCCTTTACCCAGTCGGAAATTCAGATTCGTGGCCATGCGATCGAGTGCCGCATCAATGCCGAAGACCCCGACCACAACTTTCGCCCCAACCCCGGCCGCATCAGCGGCTACTTGGCCCCCGGCGGTATGGGCGTACGGATGGACTCTCACGTCTACACCGACTACGAAATTCCGCCCTACTACGACTCGCTGGTGGGCAAGCTGATTGTCTGGGGGCCAGACCGCTCCACCGCCATTCGCCGCATGCGCCGTGCCCTGCGGGAGTGCGCCATCACCGGGGTGCCCACCACCATCGGCTTCCACCAAAAGGTTCTAGAAAACGCCAACTTCCTCAGCGGCGAGGTCTACACCAGCTTTGTCGCCGAAATGATGGCGATCAAGTAACTTAGCTGTAGCTAGTGCAGCGTCAAACCTAAAAATTAGGATTCCCGTAGGTTGGGTGCAGCGGAGCGTTCGCGCAGCGTCTCCAGAGGAGAAACCCCAACAGCAGCAAGCCTTTGTTGGGTTCCGCTGGCGCTCCACCCAACCTACAAATTACAGCTTGACAAAGCACTAGCCC
>JBBSLR010000676.1:0-1555 GCA_038255045.1 Phormidesmidales cyanobacterium | reverse complement strand
TAGCCATTAAGCGGGCGATCGGCAACCGTCGGGGCGAGGCCAATTCCCTAGGCAATTTGGGCAATGCGTACCAGTCGCTGGGCCAATACCAACAGGCCATTGACTACCACCAGCAGTCGTTAGTGATCGCGCGGGAGATCGGCGACCGCCAAGACGAGGCCAGATCCCTGTTTAACTCAGGACTTATATTGGCCAAGCTGGGGCAGCGGCAGCAAGCAGAGGAAAACTACCAGGCCGCAAAAGCCTTGTTTGAATCAATGGGGCAGCAGCACTACGTGCAAACGTGCGACTCGGCCCTGGGCGAACTGGCCCAGCCTGCGGACAATACACCTGTTGCCGAGCCGCAGCCGGGTTTCTCTGCCGAACCAGAAAACCCTGCCCCGCCCAAAAGAAACCCGGCTTCTAAACCTCGCCCTCAGCGGGTGCCCATAGCCCTGTGGTTTTTGGTGGGTCTCGGTATCGCCGCCCTGCTGTGGTGGCTCCTGCGGTAGGGTGCATTCGCGGCCCCAAACCCACGCCCACCAATCCCCGCGCTGCAATGCACTGCCCACCCATCGCCAAAATCCCCACATCCGGTTCCTCGCGATGGTGCATTGCGGCGGGCGGGGGTGAAAGGGCTGAAACAGGGGCGAACGCGCCGCGAATGGCACCCTACAAGCCTATTGATTTGCCCTATGATCGCCCTAAAGCCAATGGTTACTCGCCCATGCTGACTCGCTACATCCAAACCGCCATGCACCAGGCGGTCTACGAGCTGTTAGACGACGGCACCTTTTACGGCGAAATTCCCACCTGTTCGGGAGTTTTGAGCAACGCTACCACCCTAGAAGACTGTCGCGAGGAACTCCAGAGTACTCTAGAAGAATGGCTGATCCTAGGTTTACGCCTGGGCCACCCCTTACCCATTCTCGACGGCATCAACCTCAACCTCGCCGCCGTCGAGGTGGCCTAATGCCTGCCTTTGGCCCCATTCAGCGTAAAGACTTAATTGGCTATCTCAAACAGTTGGGTTTTGACGGGCCATATTCTGGCGGCAAGCATCAGTTTATGGTCAAAGCAACGCTCCGGCTCACCATCCCCAATCCTCATCAAGGGGAGATCAGCAAAGCTCTCTTGAGTAAGCTTTTTCGTCAGGCTGGCATTAGCCGAGACGAATGGGAGAAATTGAGATGACTGGAAGCTCTGGGTTTCTTCCATTCGGTGCATGACGGCGGAGCTGAGGGTAAAGGGTTTAGGCAGATGCCATCGCACCACGATCACCCCCTACCCAGCCTGATCAGTTCTGGCGGTGAGCACATCGTACAAACCCCAGATCGCCATCGGGCGCATGTAGTGGCAGGCGCGGTAGGTGCCCAGCCCCGTAATCGCCTCGGGAGTGCGAAATTGCAGGCCGTAGGCGTAGATTTGGTGGATAACGGCATCGGCGATCGCCATCGCCTCCTCCCGCTTGCCCATCTGGGCCAAAAACGCCGCCAGGCCAAAGTTGATGCCCGTCCACACCTCCTGCTGGTGGGTGCTGTCGGGGTCTTCGGGGCTGCCGTCGGGCAGTACCCCG
>JBBSLR010000675.1:0-1561 GCA_038255045.1 Phormidesmidales cyanobacterium | reverse complement strand
CGTGCGCTTTGGCAGCGGCCCGGCCCAGATCAACCGCTTTGATCGCTCGCGCCAGGTCACCATTGGCGGCAATCTCCAGGGCATTACCCTCGGCCAGGGGCTGGCCCTGGTAGACGAACTGCCCACCATGCAAAACCTGCCCGCCGGAGTCACCCAGGAACCCGCCGGGGATGCCGAAATCATGCGGGATATTTTTAGCCGCTTTATTTTGGCCCTGGGGACAGCGGTGCTGATGATTTTTGCGGTGCTGGTGCTGCTCTACAACAGCTTTATCTACCCGATGGCGATTATGGCGGCGCTGCCCCTGTCGGTGGGCGGGGCGCTGCTGGCCCTGCTGATTACCCAAAAGCCCCTGGGCCTGTTTGCCCTGATCGGCATTGTGCTGCTGATGGGCTTGGTGACTAAAAACGCCATTCTGCTGGTGGACTATGCTTTGATGGCGCTGAAGCAGGGCAAGACCCGCAAGGCGGCGGTAATGGAGGCAGGAGTGACCCGACTGCGGCCCATTCTGATGACCTCGATCTCGACGATGGCGGGGATGGTGCCCATTGCCCTGGAAATTGGGGCCGGGGGTGAGACGAGAAGCCCGATGGCGATCGCGGTGATCGGCGGCTTTACCACCTCGACCCTGCTGACGCTGGTGGTGGTGCCGGTGCTGTTTACCTACATTGAGCAGGTGAATGGGGCGATCGGCAAGCTGTTTGCCCGCTTTCGGGGCCACGACGGTGGCCCTACCCCACCCTCTGCGCCAGAAACTTCGCCCAAGGAATATACGCTGAGCAAATAGCCGTATAATAGGAGTCCGTTGGCAATGCGCTTGCCCAGCGGCACCTCTGCGGGTGTAGTTCAGTGGTAGAACGTCAGCTTCCCAAGCTGAATGTCGTGAGTTCGAGTCTCATCACCCGCTTTAGGATACAAAAACCCCAGGTTTCATAGTCAGAGGGTGAAACTCATGAGTACAGAAACAATTACTCTTGAGGTCTCACAGGATATGCTGGCGGCTCTCAAGATGGGGGCAACCGACTTGGGGGAGCGGATTCGGTTGCTGGCTGCGATCGCATTTTTTCAAGAGAAGCAGCTCTCTTTGGGTAAGGCTGCTGAACTGGCGGGCTTAAACCGCCTGACATTTATGGATCTTCTGACTCAGTGGGGCATTGTGGTCTTTGACTACGATGAGTCTGCCCTTGCGACGGATCTGGCTGGCATGGCTGAATTGGTAGACCGTGACTGACCTGACCCCTTGAAGTGGGTAGCTTTTTAACGGATTGCCAAAGCACTCTAGGCGGCTTTGGCCAGTTCGGTGTAGTGCCAGGTGGTGGGGCTGCTGTCGGTGGTGGTGATGACGAAGCCAAACCATTCGAGGCGCTCTAGGTTGGCGGTGATGGCGTCGAGTTTTTTCTGGGTGTTTTTGCCGGTGAACTGAGCGGCAATTTGGGGCACGGTCCAGTGCCCGGTGCTGGTGCGGAGCAGGTCGCGAATGGTGGCGAGTTGCGCTTTGGGCTGAGTGGGCCAGGGCTGTTGCTCGACGGGGGCGATGATGGGGGTTTCGGTGGGCAGGATG
>JBBSLR010000674.1:0-1561 GCA_038255045.1 Phormidesmidales cyanobacterium | reverse complement strand
CTAGATGAGCGATCGGCGGCGTTTTTTGCCCTGGGGGTAGCCCGGCGGACGGGGCTGCCGGTGGCCCTGGTCTGTACCTCGGGCACCGCTGGGGCCAACTATTACCCGGCGCTGATTGAGGCGGGCGAAAGCCGCCTACCGCTGCTGGTGTTCACCGCCGATCGCCCGCCTGAACTGCGGGACTGTGCCTCCGGTCAAACCATTGATCAGCAAAGGCTGTTTGGCACGTTTCCTAACTGGTATGCAGAACTGGCGGTGCCGAGGGCCGAGGTGGCGATGCTGCGCTATCTGCGACAGACGCTGGTGCAGGCCTGGGGGCGATCGCTCTACCCGGCGGCCGGGCCAGTACACCTCAACTGCCCCTTTCGTGACCCCCTAGAGCCCCTAGCTGATGACTCGGTGGTACACCTCAAAGATGAACTGGACGACCGCTTTTTGATGGCGGTGGGGCTGGCGGTGGAAGGAGGCCCTGAACCGATGGGGCTAGCTGGGTCGGCGCTGCCCTGGCTAGAGCAGTGGCGGGGGTGCGATCGCACCTTGATCATCGCTGGCCCGGCCCAGCCCGTAGATGCGCTTGCCTACGCCAAGGCCGTCGCCGCGCTATCTGGCCATTTAGGCTGCCCGGTGCTGGCGGAGGGGCTGTCGCCGCTGCGCAATGCCGCCGCCCTCAACCCGCATCTAGTGACGACCTACGACCTGGCCCTGGGCCAGCCCGACTGGATGGTAGATCTGGTACCTAAACAGGTGATTCAGCTGGGCCCGCTGCCCACCAGTAAACGGCTGCGCCAGTGGCTGCAAGCGACCCAGCCCCGACGCTGGGTAGTGGAGCCTACCGGGGCCAATCTCGACCCCCTCCACGGCCCGACTACGCCCGTAGCCCTATCCCTAGAGACCCTAGCGCTGGCCCTTACCCCAGACCAGCCGCCTGGGAATACGGTTTACCTGGAGCAGTGGCTAGCCTTAGAAGCCCGCCTCAGACCCCACCTAGACGAGGCCCTGGAGGCGGTGGAGGAACTCTTTGAAGGCAAGGTGCCCTGGCTCCTGGCCCGCTGTTTACCCGCCGACACGCCCCTGGTGATTGCCAACAGCATGCCGATTCGCGATGTGGAGTGGTTTTGGCCCCCTGACTACAGCCGGGGCGATCGCGGCCTGCGCCCCTACTGCAACCGGGGAGCCAACGGCATCGACGGCACCCTGTCGACGGCGCTGGGTGTTGCCCACGGTGGCCTACCCACGGTGCTGCTGACGGGAGATTTGGCCCTGCTCCACGACACCAACGGCTGGCTCAGCGTTCCCCGCCTGCGGGGCCACCTCACGGTGGTGGTGATCAACAACCGAGGCGGCGGTATTTTTGAGCGGTTGCCCATCGCCCATATATCTTTTGCTGAAGAAAACTCTCTTACCGAAGCAAATTTGTTTGAAGATTTCTTTGCCACCCCCCAGACCGTCGACCTCAACCGCCTCTGTGCCGCCTACGGGGTCAGCTACGAGCGGGTAGAGACCTGGGGGCAGCTAGAGGCCAGCGTGGCCAGTCTGCCCCAGCGGGGGGTGCGACTGCTGG
>JBBSLR010000673.1:0-1568 GCA_038255045.1 Phormidesmidales cyanobacterium | reverse complement strand
CCCCATGCAGGTTGACTGGCAAGACGTAAAACCCTACGACGACATCATTTATCAAAAGGCCGATGGCATCGCCAAAATCACCATCAATCGGCCCCACAAGCGCAACGCCTTTCGCCCCAAAACCATCGTCGAGCTGTACGAAGCGTTCTCTAACGCCCGCGAAGACAGCCGCATTGGCGTAGTGCTGCTCACCGGGGCTGGCCCCCACACCGACGGCAAGTACGCCTTTTGCTCGGGCGGCGATCAGAGCGTGCGCGGCCACGGCGGCTATGTGGACGAGGGCGGCGTGCCCCGGCTCAACGTGCTCGATTTGCAGCGGCTGATTCGCTCGATGCCCAAGGTGGTGATTGCCCTGGTGGCGGGCTATGCGATCGGCGGTGGCCACGTGCTGCACGTGGTGTGTGACCTCACCATCGCCGCCGACAACGCTGTCTTTGGCCAAACCGGGCCTAAAGTGGGCAGCTTTGACGGCGGCTTTGGGGCCAGCTACCTATCTCGCATGGTGGGGCACAATAAAGCCCGCGAAATCTGGTATCTCTGCCGCCAGTACAGCGCCCAAGACGCCCTGGATATGGGCATGGTCAACTGCGTGGTGCCGGTGGATCAGCTGGAGGCTGAAGGGGTACAGTGGGCGCAGGAAATTCTGCAAAAAAGCCCGATCGCCATTCGCTGTCTCAAGGCGGCCTTTAACGCCGACTGCGACGGTCAGGCGGGGCTGCAAGAGCTGGCGGGCAACGCCACCCTGCTCTACTACATGACCGACGAAGGCTCCGAGGGCAGGCAGGCATTCTTAGAAAAGCGGGAGCCAGATTTTCGCCAATATCCCTGGTTGCCCTAGGGGAGTGGAAGGAGAATCTAGCTGGCTTCTGGTCGCGCCGCATTGACGACACCCACCGCCTGGTCTACGCCGTAGATGATCACTATTTGACGATTATTTCCTGCCGCTATCATTACCTGTAGCGTGGGTTGCATCTAGCCTAGTTTCCTGGCCCAGATACGCCATTGAGGCCCGTGCGGCGGGTAAGTGAGGGGGTCTCTTTAGATGTTGAACCATGCTTAGAGCAATTGATCGAGATCTTTGGGTAGCTGAGCAGCCGCTGCGATATTTTGGGTTGAGCATTGGCACCCGCATGACGGTGATTCGCCTAGCAGGGGGCGAATTGGTCGTTATTTCACCGATTCAGGTGAGTGATGACCTAGGGGGCGAGCTAGATGAACTAGGGACGGTTGGGCATATTATTGCGCCCAACCTCTACCACTACCTATTCGCTACGGAGTTTAAGGCGGCGTACCCAGCGGCAACGTTTTGGGCTACGGCGGGGCTAAGGGCAAAGAAGCCAGATTTAGCGATCGACCAGGTGATAGAAGGTGGTGCAAACAGCCCGTGGGATGGGATTGAGCGTCTGTTCTTCGCTGGATGAGTGGGTGTTCTTCCATGCCGCCAGCCGCACGCTGATTTTGACGGATACGGCCTTTTGCTTTGATCGGAGCTTTCCTTGGCTGACTCAGTGGGTGACTAAGGTTGGTGGCGGCTATGAAAACCTCAGCCCATCGCTGCTAGAGCGCAT
>JBBSLR010000672.1:0-1571 GCA_038255045.1 Phormidesmidales cyanobacterium | reverse complement strand
GAGCCGCACCGCCAGCATGCCCCGCTCTTCAATTTCGTAGTCGCCCGCCAGCACCTGCTCCATCGCCTGGGGCAGCTGGTTGAGGTAGGTCTCGGTCAAAAAGCCCATGTGGCCCGTATTCACCGTCAGCAGCGGCACCCCAATCGGGGCCAGTTGGCGAAAGGCCGACAGCACCGTGCCATCGCCCCCCAGCACCACCGCAAAGCTCATGTCGGCGTCAAAATTGGGTGGCACCAGGCTGTCGAGGGGCGTGTAGCACATGGGGCGATCGGGCTGAGAATAGCCCAAAATGCCGCCCATGCCGGTGGCCAGACTGACGGTGTAGCCCAAGCGAATCAGCTTTTCCTGCCATTCGAGAGCCACCTGGTGGGCCACAGGCTTAACGTCGTTATAGATAATGCCAACCTTAGGCACAGGCAGGGTCCAACCTTACAATCGGTGAAGATGGTTAAACAAAACGTGCCCTTCACCTGCAAAAATGCCGAACAAGCTGAAGGGATCACAATTTAGCGTTTCCCTAGGCTACCGTTTTTTCGTCTAGGGTAAAACAGCTTAGGGGTGAATTGCCCCACTGCAGTATGCAGCTCGGGCGCTGGGCCGTAGCATTGCCCACAATATCGGGGTAGACCACAGCCTACGCTACGGTTATCTTACCTGTGGGGGTTTTGCCCAATACCTGCCTTTGATAACTGCCCGGTTGTTTATCGCTCTGATTTTTACCGCTGTGACCCGTCGCCATTCAGAAACCACCGCCTACGTTCGCATTACTCACCAGTCGTGGAGCCAGGGACGCATTGAAGGTGAAGTGCGGGCCAGCACCTACGAGTGGCAGTTTCAGTGGCGCTTTCGCCAGGGCAACCTCAGGGTCGAGCCATCTTTGGGCCGGGCGCTGATCTGCGAACCCCTCAGCCGCTTTTTAGAACGCTTCGACTACCAGCTCGAACCCGGCGGCGACTACTCGTTTACCATTCGAGCCAAGCTTTAGGGAAGTTTGGGTGATTTGAATTGTGATTTAAGTCATGTTGAGTGCCTTGAATAGTGCCTTGAATACAGAGGACGGCCCAGACCCAGACTAGGGTCACGGGAGCTAAATTGGCCAGGGGCGGGGCCAGCTCCAGCATTTGGGGAACCATAACAGAGTGGTTGTGACCGGGGTGGCTAGGGCAGTCAACTCTGTTTTTTACCAGACTAAGGCAGGGGCCTAGCGGCCTTCTGCTAAGTTTCTAGGCGGCGGATCTCCAGGCCCGAAGGTGCGGTTGGGTAAACCCGGTGTAAACGTTGAAGAATATAGCGTGAACGCGCCAGCGCTAGGGCCGCCGCCGCTGCCAAAGCTGAGATTATAGGGTGATAGGAATCAATGGGAGCAAGTTTGTGGTGACGCATCGGGGTTGGGGTACGTTAGAGAGCCGATTGGAGTTGGCCGAGATACCGAGAGGAGATAACCCATGAACTCCCCTGATCCCAGGGCAGGACAGACTAGCGCTGCCCAAAGCGACATTTTGATTGTCGATGACACACCCGACAATCTGCGACTGCTGTCGGCGATTCTCAGCCGCCACCAGCTCAGCGTG
>JBBSLR010000671.1:0-1606 GCA_038255045.1 Phormidesmidales cyanobacterium | reverse complement strand
CAGGTGGGGAGGTCACTACCTGGGATTCTGAAGCTAAGCCGTTACAATAGTTTACGGGAGGGCTTGGTATGTCGCCCTCGGTCTCTCGGTTCTCCACACCATTCTCTGAGCTTGCTATGGCTTACAACACCGTTCAGAATTCGGCTCAGCCCTATGGTAGCCCCATAGACATTATCGATGCTGAGGTGATTGCGGTAGAAGAAGTCATCGCGGGGCCAGTACCGGGGCCACCGCGCACCCTGGCCACCAAAGCCCAAGACCCCTTTGAATATTTTGGCTATGACCCCGAGGCGATCGCCGCCCACTATCGCCGCCGCCCGTTTAAGGTGTGGGCCAGGTTTGTGGGCATTTTCTTGCCGCTGATTAGCTTTTTTGTGCAGATCTGGCTTGATCGCCGCGCCGGTCGCAGTGCTCAAAATGAGGCCAAGCGGGCGACTCAGCTGCGAGAAATGCTGACTAAGCTCGGCCCCGCCTACATCAAAATTGGCCAGGCTCTCTCTACCCGGCCCGACCTGGTGCCACCAATTTTTCTCGAAGAGCTGACCACGCTGCAAGACCAGATTCCGCCCTTTGCCAACGCCACGGCCTACCGCTTTATTGAAGAAGAGCTGGGCGCGCCCCCCAGCCAGATCTACGCCGAAATTTCAGCCGACCCGATCGCAGCGGCCTCCCTGGGGCAGGTCTACAAGGGCAAGCTGCACAGCGGCGAAGACGTGGCCATTAAGGTGCAGCGCCCCGGCCTGGCCCAGCGCATTGCCCTCGACCTGCATATTTTGCGGGGGCTGGCTCGCTTTGCCACCAACCGCATCAGCCTGATTCGCAGCGACCTGGTCGCCATCATGGACGAGTTTGGCGAGCGCATCTTTGAAGAGATGGACTACAACCACGAGGGCGAAAACGCCCAGCGCTTTGCCGAACTCTACGGCCATATTCCCGATATCTACGTGCCCTACATCTACCCCCAGTACACCGCCCGCCGGGTGCTGACCATGGAGTGGATTGAAGGCACCAAACTCACCAACATCGACAAGCTCGATCGCCTGGGTATCGACGCCACCCACCTGATCGAGGTGGGGGTGCAGTGCTCGCTGCGGCAGCTGCTGGAGCACGGCTTCTTTCACGCCGACCCCCACCCCGGCAACCTGCTGGCCATGGCCGACGGCAAGCTGGCCTACCTCGACTTTGGCATGATGAGCGAGGTCAAGCCCTACCAGCGCTACGGTCTGATCGAGGCGGTGGTACACATGGTCAACCGCGACTTTGAGGGGCTGGCCAACGACTACGTAAAGCTGGAGTTCTTAACGCCCGATACCGACCTGACGCCGATTATTCCGGCCCTGGCCAACGTGTTTAGCAATGCCCTGGGGGCTAGCGTCGCCGAGCTCAACTTTAAGAGCATCACCGACGAATTTTCGGCGCTGATGTACGAGTATCCGTTTCGGGTGCCCGCCTACTACGCCCTGATCATTCGCTCACTGGTGACCCTAGAGGGCATCGCCATCAATGTTGACCCTGAGTTTAAGGTGTTGAGCAAGGCCTACCCCTACGTGGCCAAGCGGCTGCTGACCGACCAATCGCCGCAGCTGCGAGCCTCGCTGCAAGATCT
>JBBSLR010000670.1:0-1613 GCA_038255045.1 Phormidesmidales cyanobacterium | reverse complement strand
TCGCGCTCGGCCCGCACGGTAATGCCCTGGGGCCTGAGGGAACTGTTGAGCAAAGCGGCGATCGCCCCCGCATCCCCATCTTTTGCCTGCTCCATTAGAGAAGGTGACATCATCGGTGTCCTGGCTATGTCTCTACTTTACCCAGAGTACCCAGGCAAGCCCCTGCAGGTAGCCGAAATCAGCACTGGGGGATGGCTTTGGAGTTTTGCCTACGGATTGGCAATTGCAGTTTCAGGGGCGGTTTCTTTTCCAGTTTCTTTTCCATTAGTGTCTAGGTTCAGGGCCAAGTCACCAATCGCCTGACTGTTACTAATAGCGCGCTCCAGCAGCAGGTTCAGCGCCGTGCGCACGGCAATGATAATGACCAAACGGGTAATATCTTCCCACTGACTTGACAGCATAGTTTTGAGAATGCTGGCCCCGACTAGAAAACTAAGCCCCAGGGAGAAGGAATATCCCATCGCCAGGCGGCTGCGCTGAAAAGCCAGGGTGGTTTGGGGTTGAAAGAGTGAAGATCGGAGAAAAATCAGCAGGGCGCGAATAATACCGACCGAAATCACAAAAATTGCCAGCAGTTGGCAGGTGCTGATTAAAATTCCGCTCAAGACCCACACCAGATCGGCCAGGTTTGTGCCAAGTAGTTGAATATCCATAGCTTTAATTTTAGAGGCAATCTTTTCAGCGATGTCAAACAGCGCTAGAGCGTTGCTCTGCTGGGATCAAGATAAAATTGGCTTTAGATTTATCCACCTTAGAGAGATTCCGGTTGAGTGCAACTATCTTCCCTGGCGGCCTGGTGATTGCAGGCGAGCGCAGCGGCGTGGGCAAAACCACCGTCACCCTGGCGCTGTTGGCGGCCCTGGCGCAAACGTCGTCGCGGGTGCAGTCGTTCAAGGTGGGGCCAGACTACATCGACCCGATGTTTCACCGCCAGGCGACGGGGCGGCCCTGCTACAACCTCGACCCGATTCTCACCTCTGAAACCTACGTGCAGCAGTGTTTTGCCCACCGCTGCCACGATGCCGAGTTTGTCCTGGTCGAAGGGGTGATGGGCCTGTTTGACGGCGCAGCGGGGCTGTCTGACGTGGCCAGCACCGCCCATGTGGCCCGGCTGCTAAATCTGCCGGTGCTGCTGGTGGTAGATTGTGGTCGCCTGTCGCGCTCCGTGCTGGCAATCGTCCACGGCTACCGATCGCTCGACCCCCGGGTTCGCATTGCCGGGGTGGTGCTAAATCGGGTGGGCAGCGATCGCCACCTCGACCTGCTCACCGATGCTCTATCTAGCATTGACCTGCCGATTTTGGGGGTGCTGCGGCGGCACGATGCGATCGCCCTGCCCGACCGCCACCTGGGCCTCGTCCCCACCGCCGAACTGCCCCAATTGCCGGAAATCTTAAATCGCCTCGCCCATCTGGGCCACAGCTGTTTCGACTGGCCCGCCCTCACCCCCCTGCTAAACACCTCTCGGGCAGACACATGGGTCTGCCCCTACCCATCCCCTCTTCACCCCTTTACTCCCTCACCCCCTCACCCCCGCACCCCCGCCACTCCCCGCCCCCCCCCAGCCCCTGCCCAAGACGCCGCCAACAGCATCTACTACCCCGACGACCGCG
>JBBSLR010000669.1:0-1619 GCA_038255045.1 Phormidesmidales cyanobacterium | reverse complement strand
CTGACGGTGGAGGCCGCCAACCCGGCGCTGGCGTTTTTGTCTCAAATTCGCGATGGGCAAGGCCCGGCCAAAGGCCAACGCAGGGAATCCTCTCCATCAGACCGTTCGCAAAAGCGTTCTGCCAGTCCAGCGATGCAGGCTCCTCCAGCGGCACCCGCTCCTGCCCCCGCTGCCCCCTCAACATCTACCCCCCAAATCTGGACTCGTCTAGAGATTCTCGACGGTCTAGAACTCCACGTCCGTCAAGACTTTGTCGCCCCCGCCACCGCCCACGAGCGGGACAGCCTGCTGCAACTGATCGCCGCCCACCTCGCCCACCTTAACTCCACCCAGAGGCCACCATGACCCAACCCAAACCCGCTCTTCCCACCCTTGAACTCATTCCGCTGCACGGGGCGATCGTCACCCAGCAGCCCATGACCCTCGATGTGCTAGTACGGATCACGCCTCCAGCGATCGCCCTCGACACAGATCGCGTGCCGCTCAACCTCAGCCTGGCGATTGATCGCTCCGGCTCCATGCGGGGGCAAAAGATGCACTACGCCCGCGAAGCCGCCCGGTTTGCCGTGGAGAATTTGCTGCCCTGCGATCGCATCAGCGTCGTGCTCTTCGACGATCGCATTGAAACCCTCGTCCCCAGCACCTTGGCCACCGACAAAAACACCCTGCTAGAGAAACTGCGCCACGTCCATTCACGGGGCTCGACCGCCCTCCATGCGGGCTGGGTCGAGGGTGGGGTGCAGGTGAGCCAGTATCTCAACCCTGCCCAGCTCAACCGGGTGATTGTGCTCTCCGATGGGCTAGCCAATGTGGGGGAAACCAGGCCGGATGCGATCGCCAATGATGTCCACGGCCTCGCCCAGCGCGGGGTCAGCACCACCACCCTGGGCATTGGCGATGACTACAGCGAAGACCTGCTCGCCGCCATGGCCCGCAGCGGTGACGGCAACTTCTTCCACATTGAGTCTGCCGAGCAGTTGCCCACCATCTTTGAAACCGAGCTATCGGGTCTAGCGGCCACCCTGGGCCAGCGAGTTAGCCTCGGTGTTAAGGCGAACAACGGCGTTGCGGTCATGGATGTGCTGAACGACTTTGAAAAAACCGACACCCGGCGCTACAAATTGCCCAATCTAATGGTAGGGTCGCCGATTCAGGTGGTGGTGCGCTTGCAAGTGCCCGCCCTGAGCCAAAGCCGCGAACTCATGCAGGTGCGGCTGGCCTGGGATGATGCTGACCATCCTGGTCGTCAGGTGCTGCGGGCAGGGCTGGAGTTGCCCCTGGTTAGTGCTGAGCAATTCAGCGACTTCCCTGCCAATGAATCGGTGCAAGAGCAGGTGGCATTGCTGATGGCGGCTCGTGCCCGTCGCGAAGCAATAATGTACTCAGACCGGGGCGACTATGCCGCTGCCAGCACATCCCTAAGCAATGCTCGTATGGCAATGGCCGCAATGACACCCAGTGAGGCACTGCTCGAAGAGCAGGCGATTCTGGAGGATTTAGAATCTGACTACCAGAGTGGCAATGTGACCAGCGCCCGCAAGAAGGCATTTTCGCAATTCTTCAACCTGTCGCGCACGGGCAAATCTAAGCCCCGGCGATCAATGGATTCTAAATAGGCG
>JBBSLR010000668.1:0-1628 GCA_038255045.1 Phormidesmidales cyanobacterium | reverse complement strand
TACAGGTAGGCGTTGCAAATCAGGGCCTAGCATAGCCCGCCCCCCGATTTTAGGCTCCATTCCGCCAGAAAACTTGCTAGAAAACTTGCCGGAGACCCAAAAGCCCTGGCCAGCGACAAGCCTTTCAACAGGGCGCATGCAATGCGCCCTGTTGGTTTGGCCTTTTGGCCAGTAGGGGTAGGCGATTCGGATTTGGTATCACCCACGCATCCACCCGCCTACCCACCCCCTCCCCCTTAGGCCACGCAAATGCCGTACTGGGGCAGCAGGTCGTGGATAACGTAAAAGTGGTGCGCCCGCAGGGCATCGTGAAAGAACTTCCAGTTGCTGGTCAGAAAGGCCGGGGAGTAGGAGGCCAAACGCAGGTCTTTGCGATGGCTCGAGGCCGGTCTTTGACCATCGCCCTCGCCCATCAACCCCAAAGCCTTTTGCTTCCAAGAGCCGAGGCCATTGGCGACATAGCTCACCTCGGCGGGGCCAAAGCTAAAGTCGCCCTGGGCGATGTGGGCGATCCACTGGCGGTGGCGATGGGTGGCCTCCCCCAGGGTGGTTTCAAACAGCGCCGCGATTTTGGCCTTGTCGGCCTCGGGCAAGCCGGCCACCGGGGCGGCGGGGTCGCCCTTGATATACCGCTGCATGGCCCGGCACATTTCGTCGGCGGCGGCTAAAAAGTCTCTGGGGTTATCGCGGCTAATTTTTTCGCCCCGGCCATTGGTGTAGCCCCAGCGCAGGTAGGGGCGGTCGGGGTTGCTGAGCACCGTGCCGTGGCCCAGGGGCAGCGCCCCGCCAATAAAAAATCCCTTCAGGCGGTTCATTAGGCTTTGGTCAGGTTTGCCGTCGCCATCCACCAGTTCCCTAGCGCCGTTGATCTCGTGGCTGACCCCGGCAAACCCCTGATGTGCCCAGGTATCGGCAAACACATGCATGGTAATGCCCAGGCGATGCAGACCGTAGCTGCGGTAGCGCTGCTCGATGCATTCTTGCACCATGGCCTGGGCTACGGGGCTATTGGGTCGGCAGATCAGCTTTTCGATAAAGGTGCCGGGGGGGGCTTGCCCGGCGGGCAGCCCGCCATTGCCCGGCAAAAAGTGAAAAGGTATCCACACCTTGTAGTTGGCCAGCTCTCTGAAGTTGCGGTAGTCGAGCATTTTGTGGGCCGAGCTCATGCGGTCAAACATGGCGCCATTGTCGAAGCGAATTAGCCCCGCCTGGGTCGAATCGTCGACGTACTGGGCACTATGGGCCACGATACTGGCGTCTAGGTGCTCAAAGCCCGCCAGGCGGGCGCACACGTAGGTGCCCCCGTGGTGAAAATCAATTTGCATAGAACCAGTTTGGCTAGCGGCGTAGGGCAGCATGCCCCAAAAATAGGGTACGGGTTCGTGCCCCCCCGCAGTGTTAAGGGTTGTGATCTTTTGCCCTCAGGGGGCGCTGCCAAATAACAGCCGGGGCGGAGTCTGCTCTACCCGACTGTGCCGCTACTGCGATCGCGCAAACGACTGGTGAATTGCCATCAGCACCGGGTCGAGGTTGTTGGGGGTGTCGCCGTAGTAGCTGGTAATGGTGGCGGTGGCGGTGGGGTAGCCCACGTAGGTGATAAACGCATTGGGCAACTCGTCAGGAATTTC
>JBBSLR010000667.1:0-1629 GCA_038255045.1 Phormidesmidales cyanobacterium | reverse complement strand
CGCAGCGTCACCAAGTGCCCATAGCTGACCGCTTTACTTTTGGACGCATCGGCATGAATGTTGGTGCCATCCAGACTGATATCGTCCAGGCTCAAGACCTTGGCGTCAACCGCCATGAGCAGCACCTGCACAAACAAGGCTTTGATGGGGCCTAAAAACCGTCGCCGGAAGCTCGCAATCGTGTCATGGTCTGGATGCAAATGACCCGATAGAAACCGAAACGGGATGGACTCGCGGCTAGCTTGTTCTATCTTGCGCGAGCTGAACACGCCGCTTGCATAACCATAGAACAGCAGTCCCAGCAAGACTTCTGGAGCAATCGCAGTCCCGCCTCGGCGGCCATAGGCCGCATAGATCTCACTCAGGTCAAGTTCCGTGATCACCTGAGCGATAAACCGGGTTAAGTGCTCCGGCGGCAGGCAATCTTCGTATACCAACTGTCTGATTGAGGGTCGCTTCATAGTCAACGGTCTTAAATTTTCGAGGCATGGGGGCGATGATCAATCAATGGTCTACTGCATTATGGTCACCGCAGAGATTACTCCGACAAGCTGCTAGGCTCAGCGGCCAATCTGGCGACCCGACCTGCGGTCTGGGCCACCTTAACAGGGGTAGAGAAGCCACCCTAGGCTTCCAATAGCTGCTCGGCGTGAGGTTGCTGAGTCGGGTTCTGCTGAACATCGGCCTTGACTGCACCCTGCCAGCGATTGGCGATGGGCATGCGCCAGCCCAGGCCAAAGGCGCGATCGGTCACCTTGAGCACGGGCGGGGTCTGCCGCCGCTTAAACTCGGCCCGCGAGACCAGCCGCACCACTTTATCTACTACCGCCCCGTCGTGGCCTGCCGCGACCATGTCAGCGATTGACTCGTGGCGCTGCACCAAGCGCTCAAGAATGTCGTCGAGCACGTCGTAGGGGGGCAGCGAGTCTTGGTCAACCTGGCCGGGCTTGAGTTCGGCGCTGGGGGGCTTGTCGAGAATGTTTTGCGGAATTAGGGCGGTGGTAAGAGCACTGGCTCGATCAGTCAGTTCCCCCAGTGCCCCAGGCCTTGTAGAACCATTTTGGCCTTGGCCCGCCTGCTGATTGAGCCACTGGCACAGGGCATAGACTCGGGTTTTGGGCAGGTCGGCAATTACCGCCAGACCGCCATTCATGTCGCCGTAGAGGGTGCAGTAGCCCACCGCCATCTCTGACTTGTTGCCCGTCGATAGCAGCAGGTGGCCAAACTTATTTGACACCGCCATCAGCAGGTTGCCGCGAATGCGCGACTGAACATTTTCCTCGGCGATGCCGGGGTCAGTGCCCGCAAACAGCGGCTCTAGCACCTGGTCGTAGTCGGCCATTAGCGGGCCGATCGCCAGGGTCTGGTGGGCAATGCCCAGGGTGTCGCATAGTTCCAACGCATCGGTGACCGAATGCTCTGAGCTGTGGGGAGAGGGCATGAGCAGGGCGAGTACGTTGGTGGGGCCGAGGGCTGCCGCTGCGATCGCCGCCACCAGCGCCGAGTCAATGCCGCCGCTGAGGCCAAGCACCACCCGAGAGAAACCGCACTTGCGGGCGTAGTCGCGCACCCCCAGCACCAGGGCCGACCAGATCGCCTCGTTTTCGTCGGCGGGTAGGGGGGCAATAT
>JBBSLR010000666.1:0-1630 GCA_038255045.1 Phormidesmidales cyanobacterium | reverse complement strand
TTATGGCCCGCTTCCGCGACCTGCCCGTGGGGCAGATGGCGACCTCAAAAAATTCCCCCACGGCGGTGGCACCCCCGCCGCCCCAGTGCGCGGGCTGTGGCTCTAAAGTAGGCAGCACTGCGCTGTCAGAAGCCCTGCGCCGAGTGCGAGAAGATTTCCCCAGCATCCCCAGCGAGGCGGTGCTGATTGGCCTCGATGCCCCCGACGATGCCGCCGTGGTCACCGTGCCCCCCGGTCTGGCCATGGTGCACACCGTCGACTATTTCACCGCCCTGGTAGACGACCCCTTTGTCTTGGCCCAGATCTGCCTCAAGCACTGCCTCAGCGACCTCTACGCCATGGGTGCCCAGCCCCACACCGTGCTGGCCCTGGTGCAGGTGCCCTATGCCACCCCGCCCAAGCAGGCCGAGATGCTCTACCAGATTTTGGCGGGCACCCATAAAGGGCTGCTGGCCAGCGGTACTCCGCTGGTGGGGGGCCATACCACCGTCGGCCCCCAACTGGCCCTGGGCTTTGCCTGCAACGGCGTCGCCGACCCCCAAAAGCTGCTGAGAAAAAACGGCATGCGGCCCGGCGATCGGCTGATTCTCACCCAGCCGTTGGGCACAGGAACGTTATTCGCGGCGGATATGCAGGGTAAGGCCAAAGGGAGATGGATCGAGGGGGCGATCGCCGCCATGCTCACCCCCAACCAGGCCGCCGCCGAGATCTTTCGCGCCCACGGGGCCACCGCCTGCACCGATGTCACCGGCTTTGGCCTGGCCGGGCACCTGCTCGAAATGACCCGCGCCTCTGGCGTGACGGCTACCCTCAATTTAGAAGCCATCCCCGTGCTCACCGGGGCCGTAGACACCCTGGCCGCCGGCCTGCTCAGCAGCCTCTATCCCCAAAATCTCCAGGCGGGTGAATTCATTGACCCCAGGGCAGCCAGCCACGCCCTCTACCCGCTGCTGTTTGATCCCCAAACTGCCGGGGGCCTACTCGCCACTGTGCCCGCTGCCGCTGCCCAGCAGTGCCTAGACGACCTGCGCCACCACGGCTACCCCGCCGCCGCCCTGATCGGTGACATTGGCCCCGCTGGCCAGGTTCAGTACCCCCTCGCGGTGGTGGCACAAAGGCGCTGATGCCGGGGCATAACCCCAGGGCTGGGAGAATATTTTTAGTCTGCTGCAAAAGGCCGAGGTCAGTATGCTATGGTTATAAGCCGTGTCTGGTTTATAGCCAAACACAACTTCCCCTTGCGGGGGTCGCTAGCTCAGCGGTAGAGCACTCGGCTTTTAACCGATTGGTCCTGGGTTCGAATCCCAGGCGACCCATTTTTTAGTGGCATTCCCTCTTTCAAATGCTTCTCCCCGTAGCGCAACGGGGTAGCCCAACAGGCAGACTGTGCGCCGCAGTGATCTATGATGGGGCAGAGAAAAGGGGTTTACACACCCTGGCCGAGTGGGGAGTTCTTTTAAGCTTAGATTTAGCTTATCCAAACATTTCGTTATGGATCATCGATCTATTCTAAGATTGGTGAGTAAGGTTACCTACTCAGAGTGTTTCGGCTAATGCTCCATTCAGGATCTTGGCTAGACCAGTACATCTGGCTACCGCTGCCGACCTGGACTCGGATAATTGTTAGATG
>JBBSLR010000665.1:0-1631 GCA_038255045.1 Phormidesmidales cyanobacterium | reverse complement strand
GCCCAGTTTTATGAAGGGGTAGAGAGCGTGGAGGCGCTCGATGAGTACACGATAAAAATTACCTTTGCCAACCCCAATCCGGCTTGGTCAGTGCCCTTTACCGGTCAAACTGGCCTGATTTTGCCCCGGCATATCTTTGAGGAGTTCAACGGCCCCGACGCCCGCGACGCCCTAGCCAACCTCCAGCCCGTGGGTACTGGCCCCTACCAGGTCATCGGGTTTGAGTCAGGGAGGGTGATTTTTGAGGCGAACCCCAGCTACTGGGGCGGTCGGCCCGCCTTCCAGCGCATCGAACTACTCGGGGGCATTGCGCCCTACGCCGCCGCGCGGGAGGTGATGCAGGCTGGCACCGCCGATTTTGCCCACAACCTGCAGATTGAAGCTGAGGCCCTCAGCAGTCTGGAAACCGATGCCAGTGGCCATATCACTACCCTATTTGGCTCCCAGGTAGAGCGCATCATGCTGAACTTTGCCAACCCTTTTGCCCGCACTGATGCAGGAGAGCGCTCTAGTCCGCAAATTCCCCACCCCTACTTCAGTGACCTGCGGGTGCGCCAGGCCATGAGCCTGGCGATTGATCGTGACACCATCGTTGAACAACTCTACGGCACCACGGGCAAACCCACCTCCCATCTGCTGGTGGCTCCTGAGACCTACCAAACCCCAGGCGACGACTATGCCTACGACCTAGAGCGCGCTAAAGCCCTGCTCGATGAAGCGGGCTGGGTCGACACCAACGGCGACGGTGTGCGCGAAAAAGACGGCGTTGCCCTAGAGGTACTGTTTCAGGCGGCGGTTAACCCGGTGCGCCAAAAAACCCAGGCGATCGTCAGCGACAGCCTCAAAGAACTGGGGGTAGATGTGGAAATTGCGCGGGTGCGCATGGATGAGTTTTTCTCCGGCGACCCAGAGGACACCGGCAGCCTCAACCACTTCTTTGCCGACATGCAGGTTTACTCCACTGGCAACGAAAGCCCTGACCCCGGCACCTACATGGGCTGGTGGACCTGCGCCAAAATCGCCTCCCAGGCCAACCAGTGGCAAGAGCCCAACAACGCCCGCTACTGCAACCCCGAATACGATCGCCTCTGGGCCGAGGCCCAGCAGGAACTTGATCCAGAGCTTCGGGCCGAGCTGTTTCAGCAAATGAATGAACTGCTGGCCCAGGATGTAGCTGTAATTCCGGTGGTGCATCGGGCAATGACCAATGCGGTCAGCGATCGCCTCGTCAATGTCGAGTTCACCCCCTGGGATGCCAGCACCTGGGCGATCAAAGACTGGAGCCCCCGGCCCGTTCAGGAGAATGAATAGGCGTCTGATCGTCTGATCACTGGTGATATCTGGTGCCGCTAACGAGGGAGGGGTTAGGGCTTATCCCTATTTATTGTCTAAAACGTCTTATTGTCTAAAGCCTCAGCTTTACCCAACAAAGCTCAAGGTTTTATAGCGACTTTGTGGATTTATGGACTAGCCAAGGCAAAATGGTTATTTGTAGCAATCGACCAATCCTATGACTTCAGAACCCGCTGTTACCAGCCCGGTGGCGTCTCCCCTAGCCGCGATCGCCCTCAAGGTAGCGGGCGCGATCGCCATTCTCTCGGCCCTGCTAGATTTCCTCATTCTGCTGATTC
>JBBSLR010000664.1:0-1639 GCA_038255045.1 Phormidesmidales cyanobacterium | reverse complement strand
GGCATGGCGCTAGGCTGCGGCGATCGCAGGGACGACGGCTGGCTCAGGGGCGGCTGGCTCAGGGGCGGCTCTGGCTCGTTCACCCTGGCAGGCCGCTGGGGCGGCGGCGTGAGGCCCCGATTAAAGGTCGGCAGGGCCGCATTGCGGGCCGAGGGGCGACCCTGATCAGCCCGCAACGGCAGATGTGCTGTGGGTTCAGGCTCAGGCTGAGCTACCCCAAAGTCGGGGGTGAGCTGCCGGTGCTGCCGCCACTCGTTGCGCCGCCGCGCCGTTGGCGATGGCCGCTGAAATTGCCCTGCTCCCCAAGCATCCTCAGCTTCGCCCGGCAGCTGTAGCCCGCCGCGACCGGGCTCTGGGGCTGACTCACCCCAGGGCGACCCGGCTCCAGGGCGACCTGGCTCACTGTGACCTGGCTCACCCTGGTCAGAAGACGCTGAAAATGGATTGCGAGAATCGTCGTACTGTGCCATTTGCCCTGCTCACGCCTTGTGTGCCATGCCCCACCCCTCAGCCGTCCTTGGCCGGGCCATTCACTGCCCAGTTGACCTGGCGAAGAATGCCCCTAAGCATAGCCAACTCTTTGCCGTCTGGCCCGGCTCGATGCAGCAATCGCCGCAATTTCGCCATGCGGCTGGGGGCAGTATGGGGGTAAAGATAACCGATTTTCAGCAAAACGAATTCCAAATCTTGATAAAACCCTTCCATTTGTTCGAGGGGGGCCAAATGCCCCCCCTGGGTCACCCCGACCGCTGGGGCAAAGGATTCCCCTAAAGCCTGCCCTAAAGCCTGACTGAGCACCTGACGGTGCAGCAGATAGCTACACACCGCCACCGCCTGGGCCAGGTTCAGCGAGGGGTAGTCGTCACTGGCCGGACTCCTCACCCAGCGCTGGGTGTAGACCAGCTCCTCATTGCTCAACCCCCGGTCTTCGGGGCCAAACACCAGGGCGGCGGCAAAGCTTTCTTGGGGCTGGGTCGGCAGCAGCCAGGGCAGGGCGGTCTCCGGTAAATCTAGCGGCTGCGCTTGGGGGTGCAGGCGGCCCGTGGTGGCGATCGCCCGCTCACAGCCCGCCAGGGCCTCCGGCAGATCGCCCACCACCCGCGCCGCCGCCAGCAAATCCCCGCCGTGCACCGCCATTCGCCGCGCATCTTCACTGGTCGGGTCACACTGCGGGTTGACCAGCACCAGGTGACGCAGGCCCATATTTTTCATCACCCGCGCCGCCGCGCCCACATTCAGCGGCCCCGCGGGTTCGACCAGAACGATGCGAATTTGGTCAAGCTGCCAGAGAGACATGGGTTAGGCCGCCTCATCCTCAAACCGATACCCCACCCCGGTGACGGTTTTCACAAAGGTGGGCTGCGACGAGTCGGGTTCTACCTTTTTGCGCAGGCGGGCGATGTGGGTGTCAACCACCCGCTCGTCGCCAAAGAAATCTTCGCCCCAGAGTTTTTCGATCAGGTGATGGCGGCTCCACACCCGGCCTGGATAGCTCATGAAGGTGGCCAGCAGGTCAAATTCTAGGGGAGTGAGATCCAGCAGTTCGGCCTCGCCAGCATCAGCCTGACGGTGGGCGGTGCGCTGGTCGAGATCGAGGCTAAAGTGAGCGGTGCGGTAGGTCTGGGTGGGGGCCTCTTGG
>JBBSLR010000663.1:0-1643 GCA_038255045.1 Phormidesmidales cyanobacterium | reverse complement strand
CCCCCTCAGCCTACGGCCAGCGGTGGACCCGCCGCCTGGCCCAGCAGCTAGCGGCCCACGATGTGATTGTGATCTCGGGCCTGGCGAAGGGGGTTGATCGCTACGCCCATCAGCAGGTGCTAGAGAGCGGCGGTCTCACCATCGCCGTGCTGGGTACCGGGGTAGACCAGGCCTACCCCAGCGCCAATCAGGCGCTGCAAGAGAGCATTGCCCGTCGGGGTCTGCTGCTGAGCGAGTATGCCAACGGCACCCCGCCCGACCGGGGGCACTTTCCGCGCCGCAATCGCATTATTGCGGGGCTGAGTCGAGCGGTGGTGGTGACCGAGGCCCCGGCGCGATCAGGGGCGCTGATTACAGCGCACCTGGCCAACGACTATGGCCGCGACGTATTTGCGGTGCCGGGGTCGTTAGATAACCTCAACAGCGAGGGCTGCCTGGCGCTAATTAACCAGGGTGCCCAAATGGTGTTAAACGACATGACCCTGATTGCCGCCCTGGGGCAGCTACCGCAGCTGGGTGCAATAGCGCCACCGGGCGCACAGTCTGACGTGGTTGCGCCACCAGACGCAAGGTCTGACACAGCCGCGCCACCAGACGCAAAGACTGGCCCCGCCGCCTCAGCCCCCAGCCCGGCCCCGCCGCTGTCGCCAGCCATGGCCCAGGTGCTCACCGCCATCACCGACGAACCCATCACCCTTGACCGCCTGGTACAAGACCTGAGCCAGCCCATCGGCGAGGTGCTGGCTACCCTGGTGCAGCTAGAGCTGATGGGGCTAGTCACCCAGCTGCCGGGCATGCGCTATCAGCGGGGCTAGTCGAGATCCCAGACAGGTTGGTCACAGTGCTGCTGCAAAAACTCAAACCGCAGGCTGCCCAGCTTGATCAAGTCGCCGTCTTGCAGGGAGTGGCGCTGGGCGGGGTCTAGGCGACGACCATTCACCCAGGTGCCCCCCACAGTGGCTAGGTCGGTGAGAAAAAACCCCTGTCTGGGGTCAAAGTTGAGGGCGGCGTGGCAGTCAGCAATGCCCGGCAGGGGTACGGCAACGGTACAGCGATCGCTCTGGCCCAGCAGCCAGCGGCTGCCGCACAGGGTGACTTGAATGGCGCGATCGCCGTTGATGTTGGTGCTCAAAAAAGCCTGCTCCCCTGACACAATGCCCTGCACGTACCAGTCGGTGCGGTGACAGTGGTTTTGGGCCGTCAGAATGGGGTCGATAATCTCGGCTACCTGCTCTAGGTCGTAGCTCAGGTTACGAAAGAGCGTGTCTAAAAGCCAGGGGGGCGAGGCCACGGTGCTGCTGTCGTGGCGGGCGGGCGCCGCGCTCAACGAGCGTGGCTCCGCATCGGCAGAAAAAGATCGTGAGGAAATCATAACGAACCGTCTATTACCGCTAACTACGTCTCTAGAACAGGTCAACCACAGACCACAGCAGCTCAGGCCGTAGCCCCTTCCTTGTGGTGGGTCGTGGTTGTAGCGACCTGGTTATGCACCCGCGCTAAAGCATCTAAACCTTATCTAGGTCCAGAAGTGTAGTTTTGCCTGGGGGAAAACTACAGATCCCGAGCTGGACTTGGGGTATGAAGCCATTTATGCGCGCTGTAGAAACTCCTTAGGGACTGTGATAATCACACGTGACGATTTT
>JBBSLR010000662.1:0-1644 GCA_038255045.1 Phormidesmidales cyanobacterium | reverse complement strand
GGCGGCGGCGGCAGCGTAGGATGGCCGCCATTGCCCGATCGCACCAGCAGCGTGAGCATAACCAGTGCCCCACCAGCGGCACAGCAGGTGATTAAGATGGGTTTTTCCTTCATCAATCCCTGCAAAATCTAAGTCCTTCGTGGTGGGGGCGGCCCTGGTGGTGGTGGCTGATCAGACTTTCAGGAACTGTCGGGAGCGGAGTAGATGTGACAACCGGAGGTAAAGATTACCGCAGACACAGCCCCGCAAGTGGGATTTAAGGACGATTTGGGTTTCAGGTGCTTTAGCCCAGGCATGCCCGAGTCGAAGCAATGTTAGAAACGATTTTTGGGAAACCCACGTTTTGCCAAGGTTTCTCACCAAATTATTATACATTGGCCCAGAATTGGCACAACAAATCTACAGTCAGCCTCGGCTAGGGCACCCATGGGTTTCCTCAACCGGATCGCAGCGAATTTCGACCATGAAGCCGTCGGGGTCATAGAAGTACACGCCGCGCCCGGTGGGGCGGGTGACGGGGCCGTGGGCGATCGCAACCCCATTGGCCGCCAGTACCGCCAGCGCCTGCTCAAACTGAGCCGGGTCAATGTCAAAGGCCAGATGGTAGGCGCGGGTAAAAGACTTATCGGGGTTAGGGTCAGGCGGCTCCAGGTCTGGAGCACCAAACAGGTCAAGAATCAGCCCGTCGGGCAGCACAAAGTTAGCCACTTTGCCCGTAGCGACTAGCTCCTTCAGGGTGTCGTCTACCTCGTCACCCGTCAGCTCCCTCAGCCCCAGCAGCCCGCCGTAGAACTGCCGCGAGGCCGCCATATTCTTCACGTTGAGGGCCAGGTGGTGGATGCGGCGCAGCTGGCCGGGGGTCAGGGCCGCCAAAGTTGAGGGTGCAGGGCTAGGGTTCATGGGCGTGGCATCGTCTCAGGGCAGGGGCGGACTATGATTAATTATAGAAAGATTGATCCTAGAAACCCTACCGCGCTCAACCCCTCAGCCATCGCCGACCAAACCCTTGAACTCACGGTTACGATTACCGACCCCGAGCGGCTCGATCGCTGGCTCACCGCCAACGTCAAAGAGCTCTCCCGCAATCGGGTGCAAAAACTGATCGATTGGGAATATGTGGAGATCAATGGGCAGCTCTGCACTAATAAGAAAGCGGCGGTGCGGTTGGGCGATCGCATCCAGCTCACCATCCCCGCACCCCGTCCCCTAGAGCTGACGCCAGAGGATATTCCCCTCGACGTTCTCTACGAAGACGAGCACCTGATCATTCTCAACAAGTCCGCTGGGCTGGTGGTGCATCCTGCCCCCGGCAACATGAGTGGCACCCTGGTCAACGCGGTGCTGGCCCACTGCGGCGATCAGCTCCTTGGCATCGGCGGCGTGCAGCGCCCCGGCATTGTGCACCGGCTCGACAAAGACACCACCGGGGCGATTGTCGTTGCCAAAACCGACCTAGCCCACAGCGACCTCCAGGCCCAAATGAAGGCCAAAACCGCCCGCCGAGAATACCTGGGTGTGGTCTACGGCGCACCCAAGGCCGACTCGGGCACCATCGACGCCCCCCTGGGTCGCCACCCGATAGACCGCAAAAAAAACGCCGTGGTGCCCCTAGAAAAAGGCCGCACCGCCATCACCCACTGGCAG
>JBBSLR010000661.1:0-1658 GCA_038255045.1 Phormidesmidales cyanobacterium | reverse complement strand
TCCCACTCCGCTGCATACTGCAACATCAGCGGCGGCAGTTGCAGGTCTTTCGGCGTCTTGCACCGAGCCTCAAAGATGCCCAAAATATCCTTCATGGCGGGCTTGCCTTTGCTGCTGCCGGTAATGCCGCTGGCGATCACCACGGCACAGGCTCCGTTGCACTCGCGCTGCCAATCGTGCCAGCGCTCCAGTAGTTTGCGATCGGTACTGCCGGTGGTTTCGTACTCGGCAAACATGTGCAGTTCGCCATCGCCGGTTTGCAGCAGCCCTAGCTCAAAGGCATCGCCGCTAAAGGGGTCGCTGCCGGGGTTAAAGCACACCGCCTGCACTCCCTGGGCGGCTTGCAGCTGCTGAATCAGCAGCTTGGCCTTGGGGCGCGAGGTCTGAATCAGCACCACCGGCAGGTCGGGCGGCTCGGCGGCCCCGTTGGTTTGAAAGGCATTAGTTTGCAACACATCCGCTGGCGATGCATGCTTTTGAAACACAGTTCCCTGGGGCTGAAAGGTGACCAGCGGGTCGAGGCCGGCGGTGGCTAGCACCTGCCGCCGATACTGGGTGAGAATGATGATCGCCCCCTCCGGCACGTAGTCGTCGCGCAGCACCGGAAAGCCGGGCCGGCTGGTGGGGCCTTCGCCCAGGGCTTCGTCGGTTTGGTCGGCCAGCTCGGCGGTGACCTCAGGCAGGGTTTTGACGGTGATTTTTAGGGCTGACGAGCCGCCATTTTTCTCTGGGTTTGGAATTTTGTAGCTACCCTGGATGGCTTTGAGGGAGGGCTTTTCGAGCTGAGCACGGTAGCGGGTGACAAAGCGCTGAATCGCCTCCATCGCCAGCAGAAATGTTGCCCCTTCTTCGTCGGCCAGCTGGCTGCGCATGCCCTCTAGGGGGTGAATGCTGCCAAAGTCGGGCTGCACGGCCTCTGGGGCCGTGGCCAGCCAGCTCACTGGCTGGGGATCTGTAGGGAAGGGTTCGTCATCAAACAGTTCAAAGTTGAGGAACAGGCAGTCTTGTTCTAAGAAGGCCTCCTGCATTTGCTTGGGCGACTGCTGCCCCAGCAACACCCGCTGGCGAAACTGCTTCAGCGAATCGAGCGATCGGTACATCAGCAGGCCGTACTCGACCCCACCCATGCCCAGCATCGACACGTAGAGGGTTTCAATCTCCCAGGCGTTGATCTCAACGGCCAGCACCTGCTGCTCGTTGAGGCTGTTCCAGGGGGCTAGCTCCCAGATTTCCATGGCCTTGTTGACCATGGCCTCGGCGTAGCGGGGGGGCAGCTCGGCCTCGGTCATCTCCGCCGACTGCAGCAGGGCGTTAAACAGCTCGTCGATCAGGGGCAGCTCGGGGGCGTAGTCGATGGCAATGTCTAGGCCCTGGAGCGCGCCGCGCAGGTAAAACTGAATTTCGCGATCGCTCACCACAATCTTCTGGGGCCGGGCCGGAGTCAGGTTGCCCTGGGGAGATTCGATCGCCTGGAGCAGCGTGCGGACTACCGGCTCGTAGCCGCAGGTGGTGGGCACAATGGTCAGCCCCCGCACCGCGCCGTGGCTGCTGTCGACCCAGAGAATGCAGTCGCTGGTTTCGGTGTGGCGCTGCCGCAGACCGCCGTCGTCGTCCATCAGCCCGCCCACTGAGCGGCGATCGCCCTCCCACACGCTGGC
>JBBSLR010000660.1:0-1662 GCA_038255045.1 Phormidesmidales cyanobacterium | reverse complement strand
TGACCTGCGGTTGCTGTATTTGGCCTGGCTGCGGGTATGCCCCAACCTGATCGAGTACGGTGAGGATGAAGATCCGCTGGAGCCCCCAGTTCCTCCCAACCTAGGGAAGTTGACCCCGCCCCTGAAGACCTTTGTCGAGTTGGTGGAGCTGGACGATGCCCTGGTCGCAGCGGCAGCCGAAGTTAGCCCTAGCCATCGGCCAGCCCCGGCTCCGCCCCTGGAAGAGTGGCTACCCCAGCTGTCGGAGGCAGAACGGCAGGCGTTTTTGCTGAAGCTGGTGCGGCGAGAGCCCCACGTCGATCTGCAATTGATCAACCGCCTGAAAGAACTGGCGGGAGCGAATCCATCAGTACCACCTGCCTTAGAGCAAGACCGGCGGCGGTTTTCGGAGCTGGTGGCGATCGCCGACGATGTAGAGGCCAAGCGCAAACAAAAGGAGCAGACCGCCGCCAAAAAACAGCGGGTTAAAGAGCTGGAGGCCATGGCTCCCAAGGCCTCTCAAACCTGGGATCGGGTGCAGGATTTAATTCAGGTGAAACAGGCCTATGCCTACGATGAGGCTACACAATTACTTAGGGATCTGCGAGACTTGGCTGAGCACCAGGGGCAATTGCCCGTCTTTAGCCAGCGCCTTGAGCGGCTCAAGGCCGACTACAGCAATCGACCCGCACTAATGAAACGATTGCGGTCAATCAAAACTTGAATGGCCATTAGCCCATCTGCTGCTCCATGTCGGCGATCTCCAGGCGGGTTTTGATCACCGTGTCGGGGTTGAGGCTAATCGAGTCAATCCCCTGCTCCACCAAGAACCTGGCAAACTCCGGGTAGTCGCTCGGCCCCTGGCCGCAAATGCCGATCTTGCGGTGGTGCTCTTTGGCGGTGGCGATCGCCATCTGCACCATGCGCTTCACCCCGGTGCTGCGCTCGTCAAACAGGTGGGCCACCAACGAGGAATCGCGGTCTAATCCCAACGTCAGCTGGGTGAGGTCGTTCGAGCCAATGGAGAAGCCGTCAAACACCTGGCTAAACTCGTCGGCTAGCACCACGTTGTTGGGCAGCTCGCACATGACGTAGACTTGCAGCCCGTTTTCGCCCCGCACCAGGCCGTGTTTTGCCATTTCTTCGAGCACCCGGCGGCCCTCGTCGGGGGTGCGGCAGAAGGGCACCATGAGAATCACGTTGGTCAGGCCCATGTCGCCGCGCACTCGCTTAAGGGCGCGGCATTCGAGGGCAAAGCCGTCGCGGTAGCGATCGTCGTAGTAGCGGGAAGCCCCGCGCCAGCCGATCATGGGGTTTTCTTCGTCTGGCTCAAAGGTGCTGCCTCCCAGCAGGTGGGCATACTCGTTGCTCTTAAAGTCTGACAGGCGCACCACCACGGGCTTGGGGTAGAAGGCGGCGGCTAGGGTGCCCACCCCCTGGGCCAGCTTGTCGGTGAAATAGTCGGGTTTGTGGTCGTAGAGGGCGGTGAGCTGGGCGATCTGGCGCTTTTCACCGCCGTCGGGCAGACGGTCAAAGTTGAGCAGGGCCAGGGGGTGTACCTGAATGTGGTTGGCAATGATGAACTCCAGCCGGGCCAGGCCGACGCCGTCGTTGGGCAGGGCCGCCAGGGTAAAGGCCAGCTCGGGGTTGCCCACGTTCATCATGATTTTGGTGCGGGTTTCG
>JBBSLR010000659.1:0-1672 GCA_038255045.1 Phormidesmidales cyanobacterium | reverse complement strand
GAAATGGAAGCCCAGGGCCAGCCCCAGCCCTACGCTGAGGCCAGCGACGCTGTGCCCGATGCGCTGTATCTGCCGCCGGGGGGTAAACAGAGTGCCGTGGTTACAGCCTCAGGCTTTACCCTTGATGACTTTGCGAACACGCTGATCGAAGGCCCCGGTGACGCCACCGCCGGGGTCTTAGGCGACTGGCTCACCTTTACCGATGAAAGCTGGATTCAAGCCTTTCTGAGCACCTGCGTTCAGCAGGTGGTGGCCCGGCACCTGCCCCAGATGGTGCCGGGCCAAGGGCGCGACAGTACGCCTAAGCCGCTACTCCGGCGAGAAGATCTGTGTAACCGGGTCACCTACGCCGCCACCGACCTGGTGCAGGGGGCCAACGGCCTGTTTAGGCATACCTTTGTGCATGAGCCGGTGCTGGTGGCCGATGTGTGGCCTCGGCTGCGCTGGTACCTGGCCCAAAGCTCAGAGCGGGTAATGCAGCTGATGGGCGGGGTCTCAGCCCAGGCGCTGGCCCCCGGCCTGAGCTGGCAGCAGGGCAGTCTGTCTCTGCGCCCGCTGATGCAGCTCACCACCGCCCAGCGCAGCTGGACTGTTGACCTCAGTCGGGGGCGGCTCTTGCCCACCAGCCCTCAGGCACTACCGCCCCAGGCCGTCGTGGATATTGCCGACGCCCCCTGGGCGACCCCCCTGATCGTGGCCGAGCTCACCTTGCTCATTGACCAAGACCTGACGACCTACAGTCCGGCGATCGCCGCCCTGGGCCAGGGCACCCCCATTCACCTGCACCGGCTCGATGCCGAGGCGGGCTGTCAGCCGGGTCAGCTCACCCTCGACTGGTGCTTTACCCTCCAGACCACGCTGTAGCCCCAGGTTGAATTTTGGATGGGCGATTTGGGATTACAGGGCTGCTCGTGGAATACTGACAGGGGTAATCGCCTAACGTATAGATCGAACCGTGGCGCATTTAAGGGGTGTTTGAAACCGTGTCTCCAGAGCTGACTTTAGGGCCAATCTATCTCTACAGCATTTGCCCTCGGCCCCAGCAGCCGCTGACGCTACCCCTGGGGCTGGCAAACCCGACCCAGCTGATTGCCGTAGATGATGTCGCTGCCGTGGTGGAAACTGGCGTCGATTTAGCGGCCCTGCAAACCGATGAACCTCGACTGCTAGACGCCGTTCTCAGCCACGATCGCGTCATCTGCGAGCTGTTTCAGCACACGCCCCTGCTGCCCCTGCGCTTTGGCACCCAGATCGCCTCCCTCGACCTGCTCAAAGCCCACTTGGCCAGCCAGGCCGCTGACTACACCGCCAAGCTCAACATTTTGGCCCCCAAGGTTGAATATCAAATTAAACTCATTGCCGCCGAGGTGGCAGCGCCCCCCCTGGCGGAGGGGTTGACCGGGCGCGAGTATTTTTTGGCCAAAAAACAGCGCCTCCAGGATCAAACCGCCGCCCAAGAGCAGCAGCAGGCAGATCTAGCCCAGCTGTTGGATCAGATCTACAGCGCCTACGGCGACAGTATCGAGAGTGAGGCCCCCGCTGGGGAGGCGCGAGTGTACGTGCTGGTTGATCGAGACGGCAATACGCTGCCGCAGTGGGTGGAGGAGATGCGATCGCATTCTCCCCACTGGACCCTCATCCTCAGTGAGCCTCTCCCCCCCTACCACTTTGT
>JBBSLR010000658.1:0-1675 GCA_038255045.1 Phormidesmidales cyanobacterium | reverse complement strand
CGCCTAGCAGCACCCGCCCCCGTCATAGTGCCAGGTAGACCCGGTTACCAGCACAGTGGGGTAGCGGCCCAGGTTTTTAGCCGTCTTGTCACACACCGCCGAAGGCACCCCCCGGCTCAGGTAGTGGCCAGCCTCGTCGTCAAAGAAAGTTTCTGGGCCGGTATACACCGCCGTTTTGCCCGTAAAAATGCAGGCCCCATCGGCGGGAATCGGCACCTTAAACGACACCGTATCTAAGCTTTCTAGCAGCAGATGCTCATCTAGGCTGTACTGGGCCGAGTCTAGCACCCGGTAGGGACGGCGGGCGCGCACCTCGATCTGGCCAAAGCCAGCGCCAATCAAATGCTGGGTGTACTGATCGTAGGTAAGCGCCCCCGACAGGCACAGCGCCCGCAGCCGATCATCCTGCTGCAAATGGGTGGGAATCGGGCGAGTTGCGATCGGGTCACTCATAATCAGCCGCCCGCCTGGCTTTAGCACCCGGTAGGCCTCCCCCAGCGCCTGCATTAAATCGTCTGGCTCAAAAATATTAAACAGACAGTTTTGGGCCACCACATCCACCGACTCATCGGCCAGGGGTAGGGCAAAGGCGTCACCCGCCAGCAGCGTCACAAAGTCAGCCTCAAACCAGTCGTTCAGAGCCGCCGCCTCGGCCAAATTTTGAGCCGCCGCCTGGCGCATTTCATCCACCGGGTCAATGGCTACCACCGACCCCTGACGGCGCGAAAAATAGCTGAACTGCAGTGCCTCTAGGCCACCGCCAACCCCCACGTAGGCCACCGTGGGCTGCCCGGTCAGCTCGGCTGAGTGGACGGTGGTGCCGCAGCCGTAGTTCATCGCCTGCATACGCTCTGGAATCACCAGCCCCGGCATCACCAGGGGGCTGCTCTGCACACAGCACAAACCCACCTCTGGGGTAGTCGCCACTTCAGCATAAAACTGGGCCGTAGAGTCTAGATAGCTCATAGGAGAATCACCGTAAAGACAATAAATAATAAGGTCACCTGCCCGGATGCAGGGCAAAACAGCCCTGGCCTGAACGCCTCAACAGACCCCTTTATTCTTACAGAAAGATATTTACAGAAAGATAAATCCCACAGCTGAGAAACACCTGAGATGCCATCTTGGCGTCACCCATCTTGGCGCAGTGCCAAAGAGCTTCTGCATTGTTAACGCGCAGAAACACAAAAACCACGAGCTTACGCCAGGTTCAGCTGGGTTCAGGAGTTTTGCCGGGGGGGGAAGCTCCACCTCTGGACTTGGACAAGGTTGATTACCGACTGGCACAATCAATGCGGATGGCGAGACTCGAACTCGCACAGCGTAAGCCACACGCCCCTCAAGCGTGCGTGTCTACCAATTCCACCACATCCGCTGGTGTGTTCTGAACTGTGCGTAATTGGGCGCGACTGAGGGGGGCACGCCTGAGGAGGGCGCGACTGAGGCCCACTGCCGCCCAGCACAAGCTCAGATATATAAGAGTAAACCATAACGGCCCCCTTGTTAGGGCCAGGCCGGGCAATTTTATCACCCCACCCCCGTGATACGATGAGCAACCGTCGTATGATGCTGGTTATGGTCGGTGGTGGCAGTGGGCTAGGGTTGCTTGGCTGGGCTGCAAACCCCAATGGTCTGTTGCTATTTGCCCTAAGTACATGCGCTTTTCTAAGATTTT
>JBBSLR010000657.1:0-1681 GCA_038255045.1 Phormidesmidales cyanobacterium | reverse complement strand
GACCGGTAATGCGATCGCTCCGCCTAGCCCATCACCGCTATTTTTCTTTGCTATCTGTTTGTTTATCAGCCCATCTCGGTAGTAACCCTCTATGACCATTGCCGCCCCCCAAGAGAACCCTGTAGTGACCTCAGCCGAGTCTGCCTCCACAGGGGTAACGGTTGGCATTCCTAAAGAAACCTTTGCGGGGGAGCGGCGGGTCGCCGCCACCCCCGACACCGCCAAAAAGCTTCAAAAGCTGGGCTTTGAGGTGCTGGTCGAAACCCAGGCCGGGGCCGGGGCCAGCTTTACCGACAGCGCCTACGAGGCCGCTGGCTGCCAGATTCTGCCCGACGCCCCTAGCCTGTGGCATGCCGCCGATGTGGTGCTGAAGGTGCGATCGCCCCAGCACCACGCCGAGATTGACCGCCACGAGGCCACCCTGCTGAAGCCTGAGCAAACCCTGGTCAGCTTCATCTGGCCCGCTCAAAACCCAGAGCTGCTGGCCCAGCTGGCCCAGCAGGGCGGCACCGTGCTGGCGATGGATGCGGTGCCCCGCATCTCCCGCGCCCAAAAGCTCGACGCCCTCAGCTCCATGGCCAACATCGGCGGCTATCGGGCGGTGATCGAGGCCGCCAGCAACTTTGGCCGCTGCTTTACCGGGCAGATCACCGCCGCCGGCAAAATGCCCCCCGCCAAGGTAATGGTGATCGGCGTCGGCGTAGCCGGGCTGGCGGCGATCGGGGCGGCCAAGAGCCTGGGGGCGATCGTCAAGGCCTTTGACACCCGCCTGGTGGTTAAAGAGCAGGTGCAGAGCCTGGGGGCAGAATTTCTAGAGCTGCACTTTGAAGAGGACGGCAGCGGCGAAGGCGGCTACGCCAAGGTGATGAGCCAGGCCTTTATCGCCGCCGAAATGGCCCTGTTTGCCCAGCAGGCTGAGGATGTCGATATCATCATCACCACGGCGCTGATCCCCGGCAAGCCTGCGCCGCTGCTGATCACCCAGGAGATGGTCGAGAGCATGAAGCCCGGCTCGGTAATTGTCGATATGGCCGCCGAACAGGGGGGCAACTGTGAAGTCACCCAGCCCGGCGAGGTGATCATCCACCAGGGCGTCACCATCATTGGCCTCACCGATCTGCCCAGCCGCATGGCCTCCCAGGCCAGCCAGCTCTACGGCAACAACCTGGTGCACCTGCTCAGCGACCTGGGCGGAGCCGAGAATTTTTTGATCGATATGGCAGACCAGGTGATTCGCGCCACTACGGTGATTCACAACGGCCAAGTCACCTGGCCGCCGCCGAAGGTAGAGGCTCCGGCCCCGGCCCCCAGCGCCTCGTCTGCCCCCCCAGCCGCTGAAGAAATCCCCACTGCCAAATCCCCCCTCAGCAAGATTCTCTGGCCCCTGCTCCTGGGCGGCGTGGTCGTCGCCATCGGCCTCTGGGCACCGGCCTCCTTCATCACCCACCTGACGGTCTTCGTCCTCGCCAGCTTCCTCGGCTGGAAGGTGATTTGGGATGTGTCGCCCAGCCTGCACACCCCGCTGATGAGCGTCACCAATGCGATTAGCGGCATCATTATCATCGGCGGCATGCTTCAGATCTCGGGCGATATCACCTCACCGATGACGATCTTGGGGGCGATCGCCCTCTTTCTCGGCACCGTTAACATCGCGGGCGGCTTTATGGTCTCCCAGCGGATG
>JBBSLR010000656.1:0-1682 GCA_038255045.1 Phormidesmidales cyanobacterium | reverse complement strand
GAGAAAATTGCCTCTTCTAAATCTTGGCGGCTGAGGGAATATTTAAAGACTCGCTGCACGTCTTTGCCATCGGCGCCAGCATTGATGTAGCGCACCACAATGCAGTCGGCCTCCAGCACAATTTCAGCCTCCCAGCGAGGCTGCACAATGCGCCAGCACTGCAACTCACTGCTGTCTTGGGTACAGCCCTGGTGCAATAGCCAGGCTTCGATGTCGGGCAGGGGATGGTTATAGAGGGGCGTAGTCGCAGAGGGAAGAGCCATAGGAATTGTAAGAGTTAGGGGAGTAGTAAAACGCGTTGCTATGCCAAGTCCAGGCCGGAATCTGGAGCCTTCCCCAGACAGAACCCCACTTCTAGGCGTGAATGAGGTTTATGACCGACTCCCTACAGCCAGGTGGGGGCCACAGAGGTTCGAGGGGTGGGGCGCGGTGGCAGATCTGGTGCGGCTAGGGCAGGGGCATCACGCATAATCTCGGGTGAAGCAGGCTCGGGATGTGGGGTCGGAGCTGGTGCGATCGCCTCTTCAGCATACTCCGGCCCCAGCTCTGAACCGACGGCGTACTCACCGCGGGTGAGACTGACCGTAACCACCAAGGCCAGGCAGGCCACAAAGGTCAGCCCCAAAATAAACAGGGCAAAAATTTCCCCCGCCGACAGGGGGCGGTCGGTGGGGTCAAGATACATGTTGGCGGGCTCGTGCCGCTGGGGCGGAGCCGGGCGGCTGAGCGATTCTAACGGCTGCATCACCGAGATCCGAGAGTAGCCCACCTGCTGATCGTAGGTCCAGCGGCGATCGGGGCTGCTGAGAATAGCGTAGGCATCGTTCAGTTGCTGAAACTTCTCGGTGGCCTCGGGCGCAGGCAAGTCTGTGGTATCGGGGTGGTAGAGCTTGCTCAGATCGCGAAAGGCGCGCCGAATTTGCTGGGGGCTAGCGGTGGGCTTCACCCCCAGTTGGTCATAGTGGGTTTTGGGTCTGGGGTTGACGTCAGGCATAACATCCCACGGGCAAAACAATCGGCGATCGGGTACGGGGCACAGCTACCTTAGCCTGGGGCCAGTTCCCAATCTTCAGCCGCCCGGGTCAGACGAATCTGAGCCAGGGTAAACACCACCGGAATCACCCGGCTGTGGTTGGTGGCCACCGCTCGCCAGCCCAGGTCAGCCAGAAACCAACCCCACAGCGCTGGCCCCAGCACCGAGAAAACAGCCTTGGTCGCGCCGTAGCGGGCGGCACTGGCTGCTACCCCCCGAGAGGCCATCTGCAGGGCAAACCGCTGGTGAATTTGAGCCACCACCGTGCCCCCGCCTTTGACCATCGCCTGGCGGGCCACCTCGTAGCGGGCGATCTGAAACGCCATCTGCCGAGCAATTTGTTGCAGCAGCCAGGGCCGCAGCACGGCACTCACCGCCACCACGCCACTGCCCTTAGCCAGCAGCGCTATGGGATTGGCCTGAAGGGTCGGGGGCAGGGCCTCGAACTGGGCTGAACCAGTAAGGGACTGGGTGAGGGCTTGCTGAAAGCGATCACGCTCCGCCTGGGGCAATTTCTTTAAATTACTGCGCAGCAGGTGCAGAAAGACCTCCGCCTCTAGGTCATCGGTAGACCAGGCGGCGGCGTAGGGCAGCTTGAGGTAGCGGCACACCTGGATCAGCGCCTGGCGGTAGGTGACCTGCTGGCTCT
>JBBSLR010000655.1:0-1687 GCA_038255045.1 Phormidesmidales cyanobacterium | reverse complement strand
GCGTAAAATACAGACGACTGATGTAGAGAGCGCAAAAGGTTAACTATGGGACGCTTCAGACCTCTTTTGGGAATTTTGCTGGCGATCGCAGCGACCTGCCTAGTAGCCTGCGGTGGCCCAGCGGCGAAGATACCGACTACCTACACCCCAGCGATTTTGCAGCAGGTGGAGCTGTATACCCCTGCGGTGGCTGACCTGCGCGATCGCTTCCCCGAGCTAGAGGGCTACATTCAGGCCAAAGACTGGGTTAACGTGCAGAGCTTCATCCACGGCCCCATGGGCGAAATGCGGACGCGGGTAAACCGGCTGGCCAACTCGCTGCTGACCAAAGACAAACCCCAGGCCCAGGCGATCGCCCAGGAGCTATACACCCACCTAGAGCGCCTTGACGAAGCCGCCGCCACCAACCAGCAGGTGATTGCCGGCCAAGAATACCGCAATGCGCTGGATGACTTTGACTCATTTTTGAGTCTGGTGCCGACCTTTCAGTCATAGCGCTGCCGCTTTGATCGGGCTGGCGATGCCCACCCCCACAGCAATCCCAACGCGCGTAGGCTTTTGAAACAGATCACCATCATTGGCTGTGGCGTGGTCGGGGCGGCGATCGCTTACGAGCTCAGCCTTAGCCCCGAGTTTCGCGTCACCGTCATCGACCAGGCCGCTGCGGGGCAGGGGGCGACCGCCGCCGCCCTGGGGGTGGCCATGGCGGTGATCAGCCACAAGGTCAAGGGGCGCAACTGGCGGCTGCGCCAGGCCAGCCTGCGCCGCTACCCAGGCCTGATGGCCGAGCTAGAAACGCTGACGGGGCATACCATTCAGCGCAACACCCAGGGCATTCTCAGCCTGTGCTTTGATGCTGAAGACCTGCCCCGCTGGCGATCGCTCCAGGCCATTCGCCAGCGCCAGGGCTACAGCCTAGAGATTTGGGAGCCGGGGCAGGTGGGCGATCGCTGCCCCCACCTCAATCTTGATCAGGTTGCCGCCGCCATCTATTCGCCCCAAGACTTTCAGATCAATCCCTCAGGGCTGACCCAGGCGCTGGTGGCCGGGGCCAAGGCCAACGGGGTCGAGTTCCACTTTGGCCAGCCCGTGGTGGGGTTTGACGGGGCCGACGCGGCACCAGAAGCCGCAGAAGACGGTCGTTTTTGTGGCGTTGTCCATACGACGAGTCAGAGCCTGACCACCGATGCGATCGTGATCTCGGCGGGGCTGGGCACGCTGCCCCTCACTCAAACCCTCCACCAGCCGGTTACGGTTGGCCCCGTGCTGGGTCAGGCCCTGCGGATTCATCTAGATACCCCTTTGGGGCAACCCGATTTTCAGCCCGTGGTCAATGGCCACGATATTCACCTGGTGTCCCTGGGGCAGGGCGATTACTGGGTGGGGGCCACGGTAGAATTTCCCCCCGAGGTAAGCTTCGAGGAAGCGCTGGCGATGCCGCCCGAGGGCGATCGCCTAGAGGCGGTCTTGGCGGGGGCGATCGCCTACTGCCCGGCGATCGCCCAGGGCACCATTACCCAACGTTGGTCGGGCCTGCGGCCCCGCCCCCAGTGCCAGGCCGCCCCCGTAATTCAGCCCCTGGCGGGCTACAGCAACATCTGGCTGGCCACCGGCCACTACCGCAACGGCGTGCTCCTCGCCCCGGCCACCGCCCTGGCAGTGAGGGACTTGTTAAGCATGCTGGATT
>JBBSLR010000654.1:0-1701 GCA_038255045.1 Phormidesmidales cyanobacterium | reverse complement strand
CCTGCTGGCCCGGCCCCGACTCGGGGTAGTACTGCTCTACGGAGATGCCCTGGGCGCTGAGGGCATCGGCGATCGCCATCACCACCGCCTGATGCACATCCATCGCCAGGGTGGCCGCAAAGGGAGTGCTGTCGGCGGGGAACAGGCCATTTTCCCCGCGCCGCAGCAGATAAAACTCTGGCTCTAAGGCGGCCTTGATCGTAAACCCCGCCTCTGCCGCCCGCTGCACCAGGCGCTTGAGAAACTGCCGCGAGCACCAGGGCCAGGGCTGGCCGTCTTGCACCATTTCCCCCATCACCCGCGCCTGCCCAGGGGCGTAGGGCAAGATCTGTAGCGTCTGCCAGTCCGGCACCAGCCACACCTCTCCCACCGGCCCCAGCCCGCTGCCGGGGGCCACCGCATCAGCCACCACCGAAATCGCCTGCTGCGCCGCCGATAACCCTACCCCGCAAACCCCCTGCTCTAGCTGCTGAGCTAGCGCATCGATGTGGATGGCCTTACCGCGAATCACGTTGCCGTTGTCGCACCACACCACCCGCCCAAACCGCACATTGCCCTCCCGCAGCCGGGTCAAAAGGGTGGCGGGGTCTGGGGTAGAATGGCTGGCCATAAACGCCTCTAGCTCAAGGAAAATCGCCTACTTTGAGACCCCATAATATAGTGTTGGCCAGTGCGCCTAAGACCTTGGTAACCGTCAATCGCGAAAACTCTGATGGCGAACTGGCTATAGTCTGTCGATCTGCTCAGCTCAGCCGGGCTGTGCATTCTAAAATCAACCGCTGGTTGACCAGGCCGTAGGGCTGCACCACCAGCGCCCGACGAAACATCTGAATCGCCTCCTCGTACTTGCCCAGGGCAGCATGGCACAGTCCCAGCCCGTGCAGCGCCCCAAAGTGGTAGGGCACCAGATCAATTACCCGTTGGCAGTCGGACAGGGCCTCTAAATAGCGGTGCTGTAGGTAGTAGAGCACCGCTCGGCGGTTCCAGGCCTCGGCAAAGTCTGGCAGTTCTACCACCAGGGCCGACAGCAGCGCTGCCGCCGCGTCGAGGCGTTCCTCATCGATCAGGGTTTGAGCAGCTCGCAGGCGCTGGTTGCCGGTTTCGCCTTTCTGGTAAAACCAGCGCTGCCACAGGGCCGCAGTAGCCAGCTCTCGCTGATATTCGTCCTCCTGCTTGAGGTTTTGCAGCAGCACTTCCAGCGTTGCGTCGTCCATCATGCCGTTGCCTAGCGGTAGCGTTGCGCCTTTTATTATCCAGCATCTAGCTGAGATTGGCTGCCCAAGGGAGTTCTAGCCCCTAGGACTGGGGCTTAGGGGATTGCATGCAACAACAAACAAACCGATTTTCCCTAAATTGTGAGCTGTTCTTACCAGATGGGCAGACTACAAATATGCAAGGAACAAGCCCTACGCGCTGAGTCTGTTTCTACCGCTTCTTCGCAGTAGCAGCTCAGTGGATCTAAGTAAGCTCTCTTTGCAATTTTGTGAACACATTAATTTTTTAGGGATTCAAAATCATGGCTGTTGAAAAAGTAAACTCTTCCTCTAGCTTGGCTGAAGTTGTTGACCGCATTCTGGACAAGGGCATCGTGATTGATGCTTGGGTTCGTGTTTCCCTCGTCGGTATTGAACTGCTGGCTATCGAAGCCCGTATTGTGATCGCCTCCGTAGACACCTACCTCAAGTACGCCGAAGCCGTTGG
>JBBSLR010000653.1:0-1710 GCA_038255045.1 Phormidesmidales cyanobacterium | reverse complement strand
GGTGACCATCCTATTCCCGGAACGCCCATAGGTTAAGGGGCTTGGGCCACAACCACCAGGGAGTAAACTCCCTGGCTCATAGCTAAAGTCTGCTGAAGCAGACTGGGGAATCGGCTCCCAATCCTCTTCAGAGGATTTCGGCTTTGAGCCTAGGACTTCTAGTCCTAGGCTCAGCGGCCTTCACCCCTTCAGCCACTCCCGCAGCACCGGCAGCGCTGGGCAAGGGTTCGCCCCCTGCACATTCTCGGGCTTGCTCCAGGTGAAGGGGGCCTGCTGGGCCGCAGACATCCACAGCAGGCGCTTGGCGCGGGTCATGGCGACGTAGAGCAGGCGGTACTCCTCGGCGGCTTTAAGGTGTTTGGCCTGCTCCCAGGCGGTGATGATGTCGGGTATTTCATTCTGGTTCTGGCCTTGGCCCCGGCCCCGGTGGTCATCGGCGTGGGCGCGGGCGCGAATCTGGGCGCGGGCCACCTCGGCGAGGGTAAAGTCGCCGAGAAATTCTCCCTGGGGCGGCACCCACAGCGTGCCGGGGATGGTTTTGTCGTGGAGAAAGGGCAGAAACACCACGTCCCAATCGAGACCCTTAGCCTTGTGCATGGTGATTAGGGTGAGCTGGCCGGGGCGGGTGTAGAGCGAGTCGGTATCTTCGGTTTCGACCGCCGTGAAGCGCTCGGAGCCAACGATGTCTTGCAGCACGGCGATCGCTGCGGCCAGGGTGTCGTCCTGGCGAATCTGCTGGCTGACCCGCACCGCTAGCTTGTCGGTGGTGGCCAGCTCGCTCTGGTTGTAGCCGAGGGTGAGGCCAATGAAGAAGAACAGGCTGTAGGGGGGCAGCTCCAGGCGCGATCGCAGCAGCCCGGTGCAGTAGCGTCGCGCGGTGCGGGCGGCCTCGGTGTCGGGCGGCGCATCGAGGGGGCCGGGGTAGAGAAACTGCTCCGGCGCTTTGGCCAGGGCATTGAGGTCTTGGGTGGGCACTCGCTTGCGATCGACCAGCACCCGCAGCGCCGCCTTGAGGGTATCGGCGGAGTGGGGCCGCTCGATGAACCGCAGCAGGGTGAGCATGTCGCTGGGCACCTGGGTCTGGCGGTCTTGCTCACCCACGTCGTAGAAGGTCAGCCCTAGGGCGGCTAGATCTACCCCCACCTGCTCGGGGTCGCGCAGTAGGTCGCCCGCAAACCGGCCCTGGCGGCCCTCCCGCACCAAAATGGCAAAGCTGGTGTCGGGGTGCTCAGCGTAGAGATCTCGCACCCGCTGGGCAATCAGCTTCACCGACTCTAGCGTCGTGGGCGGCGAGAGCATCTCTACCCCGGCCCCCAGGGGCGCTGGGTTGGCCCCCGGCTGGGGGTCGTCGGGGGGCACAGGGGCGATCGCCTGGTCACGAAAGGGGGTCTCTGGCCCCGCCACCCGCGCCTGATTCACCCAGGCCAGCAGGCGGTTGGCGGCGGTCATAATCGCTCCGGTGCTGCGCCCCGCCTGATCCATCGTCACCAGGCGGTGCTGAAGGCGGCATTGGTCGCAAAACTGGTTAAAAAACACCGGGTCGGCTGGGGTAAAGGTGGAGTTGATTGCCTGGTTGGGGTCGCCCACCCGCACCAGGTTTGGTTCGCCAGTAGGATCGTCGGGATTGCCCGCCAGCAGGGTCAACAGCCGCGTCTGCAACGGCGAAGAATCCTGGGCTTCGTCTTCAAACACGGCGAAGGTGCGCCCCTG
>JBBSLR010000652.1:0-1710 GCA_038255045.1 Phormidesmidales cyanobacterium | reverse complement strand
CCAGTGTGGACTCTCAAGAGGTGGCGCGCGGTATAGTGCTGGATTTTGACGCAGAAGGCCATCTGGTCGGTCTAGACATTGACCATGCCAGTCAGGTGGCCGATTTGTCTAAGCTAGAGACCAATGCCCTACCGATCGCCTCGCTGATGCCCTAGGCCCAGGACACCATCCCAAGGGAGTTATCTATCGTGGCTTTAGGGCAAGTGTTAAAGTCTTACCACGCGCAGCTTTCTCACTCGGCCCATGTATGACCTTGTCGCCGCCGCCCTGGGGGCACAGCAGCTCACCCAGGCTGCCCAGATGCTCAAACAGTGGCAGCAAAAAAATCCCCAAGACCCGTGGCTCAAGCTGGCCATGGGGCAATATTGGGAGGCCAAAACCGAGCTAGAAAAAGCTCAGGTCACCTATACTCGTCTCTTGCAAAGCACCGCCAACAGCAAGGTGCTCGGCCAGGCGAGAGAGGGCGTGCAGCGGGTGTGCGACCAGCTGGCCCAGCAGCGAGAACATACCCTCAGCGCCGCCAAGCAGCAGCCGGGGGCCGAGGCGGCGGCGGTGCTGATTTTAGAGTCGGTGACCGGCGATCGCAGAGAAGCCGCCGCCCAGGGCCTCGCCCGCGTCATGCAGATCGACGCCTACACCGCCCGCACCCGCCTGCCCAGCAAAAACTGGCGGCTGCTGAGAACTGGGCCAGCGGGGGAACTGCAATATCTCTGCGAGCAGCTCAGGGCTGAGGGTGCCCCGGCTCGGTGGGTCAAGGTAAAGCAAGTTAGAGCATTGCCCACCTTTCGGGTGCAGGCCATTCAGGCGGTAGAGCCTCAGGTGACCCTGATTTGTCAAAATAACGCTGGCCAACAGGGCACCATTCAGCTGACCTGGGGCGACATTACCCAGTGGGTGGTGGGGCAGCTGCCGATCTACGAGTCGGTGGTTGACCTCGACGCCCGAGGCCGGCTCCAGCGCAAAGACTCCACCCAAGACTACGGCGAGATCATCGACTGGCATTTGCACGGCCGAGGCTGCATTTTGCGGTTCTGCGATCGCACCTATAGATACCGCGACGCCATCCCCCTGCCGCCCGCCGACTCTTTCCCTTCGCCGCTGATTGCCACCGTCGCCTGGAAGGCCATGAAGCGCTACTTCGAAGACTGCATTATCCCAGCGCCCAGGGCCGACTTTACCGGCTTTGGCGAGAGCGCCCTCGACCTGCTGGAGCTGCTGCCCCCCTTTGACAGCTACGTAGACCTGGGGCGATCGCTGCCCTCTCCCTGGGATGGGGCGTTTCATCTCTACAGCGCTCTGCGGTTTTTGACCCAAACCAAAAGAGCTGAGGATGCGTGAACCCTCAGCTCTTAATTTGCTCTGCCACAGACATAACCAGGCAGAACCCCGCCGTTGGGTTCAGTAGATTCCTAGGAAAGAAGATGCCAGCTTTAGCCAAGAGACCATAGCCGCTGTAGGGTGGAATGTCACTGAAATAAGCTGAAATCAATCCTCGAAAACCACCGAAAGCCTTGATCTGCCCTAGGGTGGGCACTGCCCACCAGCCTTAATTCAGTGACATTCGCTGTAGGTTTGGCAATGCCAGCCCTGTCAAGGTGGGGCGGATTGAGGGGTCGATCCCTCGGATTGGCCGCCGAGCCAAGGACTAGAAGTCCAAGGCTCAAAGCCGAAATCCTCTGAAGAGGATTGGGAGCCGAGTTCCCCAGTCTG
>JBBSLR010000651.1:0-1713 GCA_038255045.1 Phormidesmidales cyanobacterium | reverse complement strand
CCACGCCCTGGGCGGCCACCCAGCTATCGCGAATGCGCCCCTGAAATAGGCCCTGGTAGAGGGCCTGGCCCAGCTGGGTCCACGGACTGTCGGGCCGAATGCGATCCCTGTCCTGATCCATGTCCTGATCCAGGCCCTGGGCGTCGCCAGGGCTAGCCAGGAGGGCTGCCAAGGGGTCTTGAAACAGGGCCTGGGCCTGGGCCAGCCAGGCATCTAGGGGCCAGGTGACCTGGGCCTCAGCCAGGGGGACCCCGGTGGCGACAGCTTCGGTGCGCAGCAGATAGGTGTCTGGCCCCACGGGGGTAATCGAAAGTTGAAATTCCTGGGTCACGGCCTGGGGTTATGGACGGTAGGGATGGGCTGCTTTCACGGTAGCTTGCCGGATGCGGGGCGGGGGCGTTGTTCACAAACTCCGGCTAGATTGCCCTGGGGGCGGGGAGATAGCGTTATGATGGCTTGTCTTTATTTACACAGCCCCGGTGCCACATTCCTGGAGTAATTTTATTTTTTTGCGACGTTGGCACTGGAGATTACGTTTCCCTGGGCGTTTTTTTGGACGTTGTTCAGGGGAAGGGCCTAGCCTGATGAGGCGACGGGGGGCCAGGTACTCGCTCAGAGTTGGCTACCAACTGCTGGGAAAATCCTTCGGCCTTAGTCTTTTGAGCACAGCCGCCGTCCTGGGCATGGCCGCTCCTGGCGCCAGTGAGATTATTTCGGTGGGGTTAGATGGGTTAGATGGGTTAGACCTGGCTCCGCTGTCAGACACAGAGCAGGCTCGGCTAGAGGCTCTGCTGGGGGTGCAGCAGCCCGAGGTGCTGAGCACCTTTAGCCCCGACGGCACCACCCTGGTGGTCGCGATCGGCAGCCGGGCTGACCCCGACGATCGCAGCCTGCACTTTCTCAACGTTCGCCCTGGGGAGCTGAGTGATGCCCTGGCCTTGCAGTATGACCTGTTGACCCCCGATCTGCCCCTGCGCTGGGTTGACAATGACACCCTGCGCTACGTGCAGCAGGATGTCTATGGCCCCTGGGAAATCATCACCGTAAACCGGGTGACGGAGATCGCCTCGCGCACCCGCGTCTACCCCACCCAGGCCGAGGACGGCGAAATACTGGGTATTGCGCCAGATTTCTCGAAATTTGCCGTGCGGGTCTACGGCGAGGCAGAAGACGGCGAGGCAGAAGACATTGTTTATATCGTGTTTTTGCCCTCGCTGCGGCGGCTGGAGGTGGCTCGACTACCGGAGGATTTAGAAATTCAGCCGCCCACCTGGTCGGCCAGTGGCGATCAGGTGGCGCTGGTGACAGCGTCTGGAGAAGAGCGGCGGCTGTACGATCGCACCCCCTACAGCCCTAGCCTGGCCAACCCGGTGGTTCAAGATGCCCTGGGCCGGTTGGCCCCGACCGATAACCCCTTTCACAAGCACAGCGCGGTGCGGGTGTTTGATTTTTCGCGGTCTGAGCCGCTGCGGCTAGAGCTGACCGCCTCCGATCAGGGAGGGGAGACCTTTGGTGGGGCTAGCCTTAGCCCCGACGGGCAGCGGCTACTGGTGAAGCGCTATCGGCCCAGCCGGGTAGTGGGGCGCGAGCAGCCCTCCTATGTGTTTCCAGAGCCGGCCTACTACCAGGTGATCGACCTGGAGGGCCAGGTGCTAGATACCATTGCCGCCGACCCGCTGCGGGGGCCGATGGAGTCGAGGGGGTGGTTTTTGG
>JBBSLR010000650.1:0-1720 GCA_038255045.1 Phormidesmidales cyanobacterium | reverse complement strand
CGCCCCGGCCCCCAGCTTTTGCAGCAGGCGCTCGGCGGCGGTTTTGAGGGCTTCGGCGCTGACCCCTGCCAGTTCGGCCACGATAATTTTGACGGTGCCCACAGCTTCAGCCTGCTCTAGCAGCTGGTCAGACTTGAGCACCGCCAGCTCAGACTTCAGCGATTCCAGCTCTTTTTGGGCGGTTTTGAGGTCGGTTTGCAGGGTGGTGACCCGATCGCACAACTCCTCCGGCTTAGCCTTAAAGCGATCGCCCAGCTCCCGCACCACCGCATCGCGCACGTTGAGATATTCCAGCACGGCGGGGCCAGCGACGGCCTCAATCCGGCGGGTGCCCGAGGCCACCCCGGCCTCGGCGATGATCTTAAACAGGCCGATCTCGGCGGTGTTGCTGACGTGGGTGCCACCGCACAGCTCCATCGACACGCCGGGGAAGTCGATCACCCGCACCTCGGCGCTGTATTTTTCGCCAAACATGGCGATCGCCCCCTTGGCCTTGGCGTCTTCCAGCGCCATCACGGTGACATCGCCCTGGTGCCCCTCGGCAATCCAGGTGTTGACCTGTTCTTCGACCTGCTGCACTTCGGCGGCGGTGAGGGCACGGGGGCAGTTAAAGTCAAACCGCAGCCGATCAAAGGCGACGAGAGAACCCGCCTGAGAAATATCGGGGTCAACCAGTTTTTTCAGCGCCGCCTGCAAGAGGTGGGTGGCGGTGTGGTTGGCCTGGGCGCGGCGGCGGCAGGCGCGGTCGATCTGCGCCGTCACCTGATCGCCGACGGCCAGCGTTCCCCGCTCAACTTTGCCAAAGTGAACAAAGAAATCGCCGTCTTTTTTGACATCGTGGACCCGAATCAGCAGGTCATCGCCGGAGAGGTAGCCGCGATCGCCCACCTGACCGCCCGACTCGGCGTAGAAGGGGGTCTGGTTGAGCACCACCTGGGCCTCTTGGCCCGCCTCAATGCGTTCCACCGACTTGCCGCCCAGCAGCAGCGCCTCGACTTTGCTAGTGCTGCTGGTGTCTTTGTAGCCCAAAAACTCGGTCGAGTGAATCTGCTCCGCCAGGCTGTCGAGGCTGCCCTGCACCGTCAGGTCAATGGTTTCGTGGGCGTCCTTAGAGCGCTGGCGCTGTGCTTCCATGGCGGCTTCAAACCCGGCCACGTCCACCGTCAGCCCCTGCTCTTCGGCGATCTCCTGGGTCAGCTCGAAGGGAAAACCGTAGGTGTCGTAGAGCACAAAGGCATCGGTGCCCGCAATCTGCCGGGTCTTCGAGCCGCTCTCCCGCTGGAGCAGGTCGGCCAGCAGTTTTTCGCCCCGCTCCAGGGTTTCGAGAAAGCGAGATTCTTCGCGGTCGAGTTCGGCTTTGATCACCGTTTCGCGCTGGCGGGTGTTGGGGAAGGGGGTTTCGGCCAGGGCGATCGCCGCCTCGGCCACCTGGCTGATGAACGCCCCCTCAATGCCGATCAGCCGCCCGTGGCGCACCACCCGACGAATCAGTCGCCGCAGAATGTAGCCCCGGCCCACGTTGGAGGCGGTGATGCCGTCGGCGATCATATGCACCACGGCGCGGACGTGGTCGCCAATTACCTTGAGGGAGACCTGGGTTTTCTCGTCAGCTTTGCCGTAGGCCAGCCCGGCCAGCCCCGCCGCCGCATCGATGATTGGCAAGATCAGGTCGGTTTCGTAGTTGTTGGGCACCTGCTGCAAAATCTGGGCCATGCGCTCT
>JBBSLR010000649.1:0-1731 GCA_038255045.1 Phormidesmidales cyanobacterium | reverse complement strand
GCAACAGCGCGACTTCGAGGGCCGCCGCGCCGAGGCGGCAGACCTGCGCGACCAAAAGCGTGACGATGCCGCCAACGACTTTAGCGTCACGCCACCCCCGATCAACGGCGACGAAGATCGCTTTAAGCACATTGGGTTTCCAGGCTTTGCCTCGTTCTCTAAGGGCCTGGCCCACAATGTCAACGGCCTGGTTGACCCGAGCTCGTTTCAATCGCTGCTCGATGCGCTGCAAGCCGGTACCCAAGCGGCGCTTGAACAGGTACAGCTGGGCGGCGGCAAGCGCAAGCTGGTCAACCCGCTAAATGCGTTTTCCTTTCAGCTGATCGGCAACGACTCTAACGGGGCTCGCATGGCGGCGGCCCCCGCCTTTGCCAGCCGCAGCACCGCCATCGACATGGTCGAGCGCTACTGGATGGCCCTCTGCCGCGATGTGCCCTTTGACCAGTATGCCAACAGCAGCCTGATTCAGGCGGCCTGCGACGACCTCAACGCCCTGGGCTTTGACGACCAGTTTGGCTTTGTCTGCACCCCACAAACCCTGTTTCGTGGCCCCTATGCAGGCTGCAATGTCGGCCCCCATGTGTCGCAGTTTTTGCTGCAAGACTTTGACTTTGGCAACCAGCCAATTCGTCAGCAGCAGCGCTACCCGCATCCCGGCGTCGACTACATGACCGACCTCGACACCTGGAACCGGGTGAACAATGGCGATATCAACCCCAGCGGTACTGATGTGGTGGATGGCACTCGTTATATCACCACCCTGCGGGATGCCGGGCAGTGGGTGCATATCGACTTTCCGCACCAGGCCGGGCTGTGGGCAACGCTCATGCTGCTGGGCCAGAAGGCGGCCTTTTCGGACGCAGTTCCCTACGGCAGAGAAATTACCACGTCCGATGCCTTTGGCAGCTTGGGCGGGCCAGATATCAGCGTTCAGGCCGGGCTGGCGGGGGTCTATGCCCTGAAGCACGCCTGGTTCCAGAAGTGGTGTGTGCACCGTCGTCTGCGGCCCGAGGTCTACGCCCAGCGGCTAGAACTGTTCCGCCGTGGCGTTTTGGGTGGCCATGGCGAGAACCCTTGCCACGATGAGAAGTTTAACGACTTGTTTGGCGAAGGGGCCGATGTGTGGCGACGCACCCAGGTGCTAGATCGCATCTATGAGCACAACCGCCAGCAAAATATCGCCCAAAGCCGGGGCGATCGCGAGGGTAACTGGCTGCTGCCCATGGGCTTCCCTGAGGGGTCGCCCACTCACCCGGCCTACCCCGGTGGACACTCGGCCTTTGTGGCGGCATCGGCGACGGTGGCTAAGGCCTACTTTGCCGATGGCCCCTTCCCCAACCCCAAGGTGCCGGTGGATGGCGGCTCTAAGCTGGCCGACTACCACCGCAAGGGCGAACAACTCACCATCCACGGTGAGCTGAACAAGCTGATTGCCAACGTCACCCTGTTTCGCGATGGGGCGGGTATGCACTGGCGCACCGATGGCACCACCTCGGGGCCAAATGCAGGCTGCGATCGCCCCGGCACGGGCATCGAGACTGGCGGCAACCTGCTGGGCGAGCGGCTAGCGATCAGCATGCTGCGCGACACCCGCCGCACCTACCGCGAGGCTGTCGGTGAGTTTGCCTTTGAGAGCATCAACGGTTATCCGGTTCGGTTCTAGGGGCCTTACTCCAGGGGCATGGCCAGGTCTTCTGGCTGTGCCCTACCCGCCCTGCGATCGTGTTTCTC
>JBBSLR010000648.1:0-1738 GCA_038255045.1 Phormidesmidales cyanobacterium | reverse complement strand
TTTGCCAACGCCAGGATAACTCGACCTATGAGCCAGGAAGAATCCCGCAGCACCGCCACACTGCCGCCCGAGGAGCCTACCCCGGTCGAGCCAGAGGTTCTGGTAACCACCTACGCCGACAGCCTGATTGCCGAGCTGTTTGACGACGTAGACAAAATCTTAGACGGCGACGAAGCCGCCCTGGCGGCGGTGGAAGCTGCCCCGGAGCCGGCATCTACCGCCATTGCCCCGATTGTTGACACCACTGTTGACACCACCGCTGAACCGGCGGAACCCCCAGCGGCAGACGCATCGCTAGCCCCCCTGGGTAGCGAAATTGACTTCTTTAGCGATGGCGGTGCTCAACCGGCCCCCGCCCCGGCCCCGGCCAAGACGCGCTTTGGCAAGCTTTTCGACCGGCTGCTGCTGGCCATTACCGCGCTCTCGCTGATGGGGGTTGGGGGGCTGCTGTGGTTTAGCCAGCAGGCCAATCGCTCCGCCGTCCCCGACACCGCAGCGCAGCAGTCTGACGAAGAATTTTTGGCCTACCTACAGCGATCGCTCCAGGTGATTTCTGAAAAGGTGGAGCGGGGCCAACTGGGCAATGACACCGTTGCCAGCCAGACACCCACCGGGGCCGTAGTGCCCGGCCCGCCGATGCTGCCGCCCCTGGGGGCAGGCGGCACCGTGGGCAGCCTGGGCGGTGGTCCCGTCAACGTGATTGAGCGGGTCTACATTCCCTACCAAACCAACCAGCAGCCTACGGCGGTCGTTCCTGGCCTGGTGCCTCAGCCCGGCGCGGCGCTGCCCTCATCCCCCATTGCGCCCGCTGCCCCCGCCCCAAGCGCACCTGCGGCTGCACCGATCCACGCGCTGGTGGGCATTTTAGAACTGGGCAATCGCTCGGCGGCGCTGTTTGAAATCAGCGGCGTTTCCCAGCGGGTCTACATTGGCGAGCGCATCGGCAGCAGCGGCTGGAGCCTGGTGTCGGTGTCTAACGAAGAAGCGGTGATTCGCCGCAACGGCGATGTGCGGTCGATCTATATTGGCCAGCGGTTCTAGAACAGAACTTCCCGGCCCCAAAATCCCTATGAATCTCCTATGAATCAAGGGTGGATTTACACTGATCGCATCACCACCACCGACGCCGGGCTTTCGGTGCTCGACTATTACACTAGCCGCTATCGCCACTCCAGCCGGGCAGCATGGCGCGATCGCATCACAGCCGGACAAATTCGCCAACACGGCATTCCCCTAGCCGCCGCCGATCGCCTTGAGGCTGGGGAGACTCTTACGTATCATCGGCCACCGTGGGAGGAGCCGAAGGTGCCGCTGGAGTTTGAGGTGCTATACGAGGATGGGGATTTGATGGCGATCGCCAAGCCGTCGGGTCTGCCGGTGCTGCCTGGCGGGGGCTTTCTCACCCATACACTGCTGCACCAGCTCAGGCTGGGCTATCCAGAGAATCCGCCTATACCAGTGCATCGGCTGGGGCGCGGTACCTCGGGGGTGATGGTGCTGGGGCGATCGCCCCTGGCGCGATCGGTGCTCAGCCGCCAGCTGCGCGAGTCTACTGCCACCGCCCATGATCCTCAGGCCCCCCACCCCATTCGAAAGACCTACCGGGCGCTGATTGGCCCCAGCGACTTGCCCGACGAGTTCACCCTCACCACCCCCATTGGCAAAGTCGATTACCCCGCGCTGGGGTATGTGTACGCGGCCTCATCTACGGGCCTACCGTCCTACAGCGACGGAAAAG
>JBBSLR010000647.1:0-1746 GCA_038255045.1 Phormidesmidales cyanobacterium | reverse complement strand
CAGATCTACCGGCTCGGGGGTCAGGCTGCGGGGCCGCTTCAGCCAGCGCTGCCCCGGTTCCATAAATCGCTCAGGAAAATCGCTGCTGGGGTAAACCCGCACCTCGCCCTTGATCCCCTGGGGGGCAACAATGCGGCCAATTTCAATCCAGTCCTCTGGGGCGGTGAGCGCTGTCATTAGACGGGCACCGCCTGGGTTTGATAGACCTCGGCCACCAGAGCACCCAGGCGCCGGGCGGCCTCGGTCAAGTCTGCGGGGCTGGCGGTGAGGCTGAGGCGCAGGCACTGGCGGGTGTGGGGCCAGGGCTCTCCTTGGTCCGGGCGCAGTCCAGGGAAGAAGGGGTTGCCCGGCACCACGATCACTCCCCGCTGCTTGAGCTACTGGTATAGCTGCTGGTCGGTAATGGGGAGCCGATCAAACCACAGCCAGGCAAAGATCGCCCCCTCTCCGTTGTGCAGGTACCAGGGCAGATCGTCGGGCAGGGCCTGGTCGAGGGCCGCTTCTAGCACCGCAAACTTGTCTTGGTAGTAGGGGCGAATCACCTGCTCAGACAGGCGGGCTAGCTCGCCAGAGGCAATGGCTCGGGCGGCGATCGCCTGGCCGTAGCGCGACGAGTGAATGCAAAAATTCGTCTGAAAACATTCCAGCACGTTAATGATCGCCGGGTCACCAATGGCCACCCCCAGACGCTCGCCCGGCAGCCCCGCCTTCGACAGACTCATGCAGTGGAGAATGTTGTCGCCAAACACCGGCTCCATCTCGGTGAAATTGAGCGCCGGGTAGGGGGGCGCGTAGGCCGAGTCCACCAGCACCGGCACGTTATGGGTCTCGGCCAGCCCGGCAATGTGGCGCACATCCTCAGCGCTAATCACGTTGCCCGAAGGGTTGCAGGGGCGCGAAAACAGCACAAACCCGGTGTCGGCAGAGATGCTCAGCTGGCTAAAGTCAGGCCGATAGCGAAACCGGTGGGCCGCCTCATCCACCGCGATCGTCGGCCGATAGGCCCGCACCGCCTCGGGCACCAGGGAAATACCGCCGTAGCCGGTGTAGTCGGGGCTGAGGGGCAGCACAATATCTTTCATGCGCCCGGTGCTGTGGTAGCCGCCAAAGGCATTGGCCGCTAGAAAATACAGCGCCTGACTGCCGGGGGTGATCAAAATATGGCGATCGCTCAGCGCCAGCCCGTAGCGCTGGTTAAAGTCGTCTTTAATCGCCGCAATCAGCGGCTCGTAGCCCTGGCTGGTGCCGTAGCGACACACCACATTGCCGTACTCAGCGCTGGCCAGCAGTTCCTGGGTGCAGTCGCGCCAGAGCTGCTCAATCTCAGGCAAAATCACCGGGTTGCCCGCGCTCAGGTTAATAAACTGCTGCCCCTGCCCCGCCTGCAGCGTCTCAATAATGTCTTTCATGATGGCGCGCACGCCGGTGAGGTGCGACATTTCCTCGCCAAAGCGGGTGAGTTCAGGAGTCATAGGGGGTGAGGGGTGGAGGGGTGGGCGGGTCACTACTACTAAAAATAGCCAGACTAGTATAGTAACCTCGCTGGGCCAACAGCCCCCACTCCCTACCCCCTACTCCAATGAACCCCCTAGCCGCTGGCTTCCTCGCGAGTCTCTTCGCTGGCATGAGCACCAGCCTTGGTGCCCTGCCGGTGCTGCTGCCCTTCGACCCATCCGAGCGCACCCAGGGCATCTTGCTCGGCATCGGCGGCGGCATGATGCTGGCGGCCACCTCCTTTTCGCTGAT
>JBBSLR010000646.1:0-1765 GCA_038255045.1 Phormidesmidales cyanobacterium | reverse complement strand
GGCAGTTTGTAGAACTCTTGCAGGGGCAGCCCAGGGTAGAGAGTCTGCGATCGCTCTGTGCCCAGGCCGGGTTTGACGTCAACTTTATCAACGGCTTTTTGCGCAGCGGTGCCCTTGACGGCTATGTGCAGCGGCAAGAGCACAGTCAGCAAACCTGGGCGCTGACCGCCAAGGGCGAGGTGCTAGACGGGGTTTTGCCGGGGTTTCCGCTGGCCGATCGGCTGTTGCAGGGGGGGGGCGATTCGGGCACCGAAAACTTTGCCAGTCGTGCCACCCTGCAAGCCGAGCTTGGCCCCGCCTTTAGCCTCAACTACGGCGCCCTGCGGCGCGAGCAGGCGGTCGATCTGGTGGATGGGGATGGCGAGGGCGTAGTGGCGGTGCTGAAGTCATCGGTGCTGAGGGCCTACCAGAAGCGGCAGGCAGTGTTTGCGGCGATTTCAGCGGGTGAGGCCTTGGCAGAGGGCACAGCCTCATCCCTAGAATGGCTGCAACAGCAGGGCTACATTACCAGCCGAGTCGAGGCCGACTACAGTCTCACCGTGCTGCCCGCTCTGCAAAGCCTGGAGCTGGGCGATGTGGTGACTAGCCTCACCAGCGAGCTGATTTTGTCGGGCCAGTGGCGGCAGGTCGATCTCAAGCCCTACGACATTCACGCCGAGGTGCCCGACCTGGCCTATGGGCGGCCCACCATTCTCACCCAGTGCATTCAGCGCATCCGCGATATTTTTCTCAACATGGGCTTTGACGAAATGTCGGGCTACATGGTCGAGTCAGCCTTTTGGAACTTTGACGCGCTGTTTACCCCCCAAGATCACCCCGCCCGCGAGGTGCAAGACACCTTTTACCTGGCCAACCCCCAAACCCTGCCCCTGCCGGAGGATGCGGCCCTGGTGCAGCGGGTCAGGCAAGTCCACGAAGCCAACTACGGCGGCCATTGGACCGAGGCCGAAGCCAGCCGCGCCATTTTGCGCGCCCACACCACCACTTCCACCGCCCGCCGCCTGCACCAGCTCCAGGGCCAAGACGGCAAGTATTTCTCCATTGACCGGGTGTTTCGCAACGAAACCGTCGATCGCACCCACCTGGCCGAGTTTCACCAGATCGAGGGCGTCGTGGTGGGCGAGCTGCTCAGCGTGCGCACCCTGATGGGCTACCTCACCTACTTTTACGAGCGCCTGGGCTTCAAAGATCTCAAGTTTAAACCCACCTACAACCCCTACACCGAGCCGTCGCTGGAGGTGTTTGCCTACCATCCGCCCAGCGATCGCTACATCGAAGTCGGCAACTCGGGCCTGTTTCGCCAAGAAATGCTGGAGCCGCTGGGCTGCGGCGAAAAAGCCACCGTCGCCTGGGGTCTCGGCCTAGAGCGCATCGCCATGCTGCTCTACGGCGTCGAAAAACTCTCCGACCTGATCGGCCCCGACATTCGACTGTAGAACCCAGGGGAAAAATCTTGCGCGGTTAAGGCGACTTCTAGAAAACTTTCTCTCTAACGGTGGGCAGTGCCTACCCAGCCCTGTCAAGGTGGGGCAGATTTAGGGGTCGATCCCTCGAATTGGCTTTGAGCCTTGGACTAGAAGTCCAAGGCTCAAAGCTGAAATCCTCTGAAGAGGATTGGTAGCCGAGTTCCCCAGTCTGCTTTAGCAGACTTTTGCTAGGAGCCAGGGAGTGAACTCCCTGGTGGTTGTGGCCGGAGTCCCTTAGCCTATGGGCATTTCGGGAATAGTTTGGTCACCTTGACAGGGCGGGCAGTGCCTACCCTACG
>JBBSLR010000645.1:0-1766 GCA_038255045.1 Phormidesmidales cyanobacterium | reverse complement strand
CTGAAGCGGAGGAACCACCCTTTGGGGCTTATCTCAGGGCGAATCACGTCGCCAGAGAAGGGGATCTCTCACCCCTCGCCCGTCAGCTAACTCCGTCGGCCTTGGGAGAGAACGTACTGGAAGGCTTTTTCTAGCTTTATCCGTAGTTCTCCTAGAACAGTTAAACCCCCGGTTGAAAGCAATTCACCGGAGGTTTTTAGTTTGCCTCACCAAAGGAGACATGACATGGAAACCTGGTCTGGGATCACCGCATCGGTGATCTTTTTTGGCGTACTCGCCCTGATCGCAACCGAGCGCATACACCTCACCATTGCCGCTTTTTTAGGGGCGATGCTGCTGATTTTTTTGCACGTGCTGACCCTCGATCAGGCGATCGCCTACATCAGCAAAAGCTACGCCACCCTGGCTCTTTTCTTTGGGGTAATGGTGATGGTGCGGGCCTTTGAGCCAACCAAAATCTTTGAGTATCTGGCCACTCAGATGGTGATCATGGCGCGGGGCGAGGGCAAGCGCCTGCTGCTGGGCATTGTGGCGATTACTACCCCGGTCTGTGCCATGCTGCCCAACGCCACGACGGTGATGCTGCTGGCCCCGCTGATTCCGCCCATGGCGGCAGAGCTCAACATCAACTTTGTGCCGCTGCTGATTTTGATGGTGTTTGTGGCCAACAGCGCGGGTCTGTTGACCCTTGTGGGCGACCCGGCCACCTTTATTGTCGGCAGTTCGATCAACATGAGCTTTTTAGATTATTTGCTGAAGCTTAGCCTGGCCGGGGTAATCGCCGTGGCCACCATCGTGGTCATGCTGCCCATTCTCTTCCCCAACATCTGGCACAAAAAGCTGGCTGACCTCGACCACCTGCCCCACCCGGTGGTCAACCACCCCCGCATGCTGGCTTTGGGCGGGGTGATTGTGGCTCTGGTGCTGGGGCTGTTTGTGGTGGGCGACAGCCTGCCGGTGCCGATTTCGCCGCCGGCGATCGCCCTGCTGGGTGCCGCCCTCTGTCTGCTGCTCACCCACCACAGCGGCATCGACACGGTGCAAAATATTCTGCGCGATGTCGACTGGAGCACCCTAGTCTTTTTTATGAGCGTGTTTGTGCTGATCGGCGGCCTGCAAGAAACCGGGGTGATCAGCCAGGCCTCGAACCTGCTGGGGGTGCTGATCGGCCAAAATATTGCCCTGGGGGCAATGCTGCTGCTGTTTGTCACCGGCATTCTCTCTAGCCTGATTCCCAACATTCCCCTGGTGGTGGCGATGGTGCCCCTGCTGAAGGAATATCTGGTGAACGTAAACCTGGTGGGGCCAGAGATTCTTGCCCCTGACTTTGCGGGGCAAATTCCGCCAGAAATTTTGCCCCTGTTTGCGGCCATGATGTTTGGCGCTACCCTGGGCGGCAACGGCACCCTGGTGGGGGCCTCGTCAAACATTGTGGCGGCGGGCATTGCCGAGCAGCACGGCAAGCCGATCTCGTTCCGGTTGTTTTTGAGATATGGCCTGCCGGTGATGGCCGTGCAGCTCTTGGTGATTAGCGTCTATGTGGGGGTGAGGTTTCTGCTGTAGGGGGCTACTGCGCTGTTTTTAGAGATGACTGATTGGGGGACGACTGATTTGCGCTCCGTTATTGATACCAGCGTTGTTGTCAGTACTGTACCAACTGGGTCAGGTGCTGCGTCGTCTTGCTTATGCTCAATCCATTTAGGGGCATTAAGATATTTCAGCCTCAGCTAGAGAGCTGAAACTCTCCTGCCGTGTCAGCGATCGCT
>JBBSLR010000644.1:0-1768 GCA_038255045.1 Phormidesmidales cyanobacterium | reverse complement strand
GTGCTACATCCAGGGAGATGAGAACCATGACGCAATTGCCCTCTGGTCTATCCACCAGGCCTGAGAGTTTTGCCCCCTCAGGTGAGTCAAACCTACGCCTGCAACGGGCGATAGAAAGCCTTAACCTCAACCTGGATGACGAACTGCACCGCTATCGTCAAAATCGGTCGGGAAATGCGACCGTTCCTGCGGCCCCGGCGCGTTTACAGCTGCGGCAAAACCGCAAACCACTCGATCTGATTGCCCTCAAGACAGCCGCCACGGCGGCAGCAGCAGCGGCGGCTCCGCCCCCCAATGCCCGGCTGCAAGAGATTCTGGGGCAGGCATCGGTGCCCAGCAGCCAGGCCTACCCGCCCAAGACTACCGTTAACCAGGTGCGCCTCAGCCACGGCGGCACCCTGACCACCTATCGCCAGGCCCCCGAAGACTATCTCGAAAGTACCGAAGCTCTGCTGGGTAGCGTGCCCCCCCGGTCACGCCCGCGCCAGGCTGAAGCTTACACCCCTTCCCTGGCCCGGCAGCTAGCCACCCCCCTGGGTATGGGGCTGCTGCTGCTGCTGCTGGTCGGCAGCGCTGGCTTTGGCTACCTGGCCATGTCACCCCAGGCCGTGCAACACCTCACCGATAGCCCCCTGGCCCGCCGACTGAGGGGGCAGCCGACTGAGGGGGTAGCCGATGATGCCGTTGCGTTAGACGGTGTCGGTGGTCAGTCCGACGCTGGGTTTAAGCCCATGGGGCCAGACCTGTCAGAAAAAGAATTCATGTCTCTTGACTTGAGCAACATCAGTAACCTGCCCTCGGCCAGTGCCCCCTCGACTGGCCAGAACCCACCTGTCCAGGTGCAAGCGGGCCAGCCCCTAGCCGAACCAGACGAACAGGTGCCCCCCGGCAGTCGACCAGGGGAGCCGACGGCCGCAGGCAGCAGAGTTAACGCAGGGGTGTTGCGGGCTGAAATTGTCTCTGCTCCAGGGGCAGCGGGCATCACATCCAATACTGCGCCCGCTCCCCGCCCGGCAGCTCCGGCAACCAGGGCTCCGGCAGCGGCCGGGGCGGCCGCTGCTCCGGCCGCTGTTCAGACGGCTCCCCCGGCCGCGGTTCGGCCTCCCCAGCCCCTGGCCCTTGATCGCGCCCCGGCCCCCCCAGCCCCTTTAGCGCCGATTGGCTCGGTGGCCCCTCCGGCCCCCATTACCCAGGCTCCGCCCCAGGCCGCACCCAGCTACTACGTGGTGACCGACTACAGCGGTGCTCAGTCGCTAGAGTCAGCTCGGAGCGCGGTGGGCGACGCCTACGTGCGCAGCTTTTCCAGCGGCACCCGGATTCAAATGGGTGCGTTTTCTCAAGAATCGTCGGCCCGCAGCTTAGTCAACCAGCTCCAGGGACAGGGGATTCCGGCCCAGGTGATTTCGCCCTAGAAAGGAGTGGGTGGGTGGGTGAGGTGAGTGAAATAGTGAGGTGGATGAGAGTGTAGGTTATGCAATCTTTTAGATCCCCCGCCCATCTACCCACCGACTCACCGACTCCTTCAAACCCGCCTGTTATGCTGAGACAGGGCAACCTTAGGAGATCGTCTGATGGGACTGTTTGATCGGGTTTGGCGAGTCTTGCGGGCTAACCTCAATAGTGCCGTCAACGGTGCTGAAGACCCCGAAAAACTGCTTGAGCAGGCGATGGCTGACATGCAGGGCAACTTGATTCAGCTGCGGCAGGCGGTGGCCCAGGCGATCGCCACCCAAAAGCGCACCGAGCGCCAAAGCGCCCAGGCCAAATC
>JBBSLR010000643.1:0-1768 GCA_038255045.1 Phormidesmidales cyanobacterium | reverse complement strand
CCGCCAGAATCGCCGCCGGGGGCGGTCATTTCCCGCAAAAGCCAGGCGTGGGTGAGGGCGATCGCCCGTTCAAAGGCCGGTTCCCGCTGCCCGCTGGCCCACAGGTCGGCCAAATACTCCACAATCAGCCCGTTGTCGTAGAGCATTTTCTCAAAGTGGGGCACCGTCCAGGTGGGGTCTACGGTGTAGCGGTGAAAGCCGCCGCCCACGTGGTCGTAGATGCCGCCCAGGGCCAGGTCTCGCCCGCGCTGGCCGCACAGATGGGCCACATCTAGCTCCAGGGCTTGCCCGCCCAGCGCCGCTGCCGCGTAGGGAATCATCGGGAAACAGGTGCCCTGGCCCTTGGGCATGAGAATCTGGGCGATCGCCGTCAGGCCTCCATAGAGCACCTCCGCTGACGGAACCGTCGGAGCTTCCTGCAAGGCTGCCCCCTGGTGCAGATTGTCCATCACCGCCTCAGTGATTTCTGCCAGGCGGGCTTTTTCGCTGTCGTAAAACTGGCGCAGGGCGGTGAGCACCTGCAAGAACCCTGGCCGCCCGTACTTTGGCTCTAGGGGAAAGTAGGTGCCGCCGTAGAAGGGCACCCGCGTGACCGGGTGCAGCACCACGTTGAGCGGCCAGCCCCCCTGGCCAGTGAGCATTTGCAGCGCCTGCATGTAGATGCTGTCGATGTCGGGCCGCTCCTCGCGATCAACCTTGATGGGCAGAAAGTTGGCGTTGAGGTAGGCGGCGATCGCCCCATCCGAAAACGCCTCCCCCTCCATCACCGTGCACCAGTGGCAGCTAGAGTAGCCAATCGACAGAAAAATGGGTGTGTCATGCTGCCGGGCCTGCTCTAGGGCCTCGTCGCACCAGGGCCACCAGTCAATCGGGTTTTCGGCATGCTTGCGCAGATACAGACTGGGGGAATCTGCCAGACGATTAACCATAGCTCTCGCCAGAGGAGGGTATCGTCACCCTACCACGGGAAAGCGGGCGGGTTGGGTGCTCGCCCTGGGGGCATAACCGCTGATTGATAGAGAATTTTTGCCGCCAAAAACCGCCCTACTCACTGGCCCTGCTCAAAGGGAAATGGTTTCCAGGGAATCCATTCGGCCCAGAGTTTGGCCAGGGTGCCGTCGGCCAGGGTGGCGGCGATCGCCGCATTGAGGGTGGCATTCAGCGTGGGGTTGGCCTTGGGGGTGGCGATCGCAAAGGGCACCCGCGTCGGCAGGTGAAAGGCAATTTCTAGCGAGTCATCCTCTTCGGCGGCGACCACCAGCACCAGTTCGTCGTCGATCAGCGCGTCGATCTCGCCCGCCCGCAGGGCCGCCAGCATTTCGGGCAGCACCTGGTCGCTGCCGGGGTAGGGCACCGCCGTCGCCCCAGGGAACCCCGCCACCAGGGCAATGTTGGTGCTGTCGGCCAGACCGCCCACCCGCTTGCCCGCCAGGTCATTCACCGAGGCAATACCGCTGCCTTTTTTCACCAAGACCGACTCGTCAAACAGGCCGTAGGGCTGGGTAAAATCGACCACCTGCAACCGTTCGGGGGTAATCGCCTGGTTAAACCACACGGCGTCGTACTTTTCGGTCGCCAAGCAGGTGTAAAACTCGGCCATGGGCAGGTTGTGCCACACCGGGGTCAGGCTCAGGTGGGCGCAGACCGCGCGGGCCAGCTCTGGCTCATAGCCGGTGCGCTGCCCATCCTTGTCTAAAAAGCTCATGGGGCGGGCGTCGAAGTCGCTGGCGGCAATGTGCAACACCCCAGCCTCTGCGGTGAGACGGGT
>JBBSLR010000642.1:0-1779 GCA_038255045.1 Phormidesmidales cyanobacterium | reverse complement strand
ACCGTGCTGCCCTTTGTGATTGACCAGGGCCAGCAGCTGGTGGTGCGCCTGCCCGACTGGTTTGACTCGGGCAAAACCCAGCTAATGATGCTCGACGGTCAGCTGGCCGAGTGGGGCTGGCCGATCAACCTAGACGGCCTGATTACCCAAACCAGCGATCGCCTCAAGCGCGAAATTCAGTCGATTGCGGGGGAGGCTCTCAACCTCACCATCAATATAGCGGTGTTCACCGCCAACAAGCTGCTCGACGTGGTGCTCACCATTGTGCTCACCTTCTACCTGCTGCAGCACGGCGAAGAAGTCTGGGGCGGCGTGGTCAGCCTGCTGCCGGGGCGGCTTCAGCAGCCCTTTTCTGACACCCTGCGCCAGAGTTTTCGCAACTACTTTCTGGGGCAGTTTATTGTCGCCAGCTGCTTTGGCACGGCGCTAACGATCATTTTTGGGCTGCTCAATGTGCCCTTTGGCTCGCTGTTTGGCCTCACCGTGGGGCTGCTGGCCCTGGTGCCCTTTGGCGGTACCGTCGGGGTGATTATTGTCACGCTGCTGGTGGCGCTGCGGGACATTAAAATCGCCATTCCCATGCTGGTGGCGGCGGTAATTGTGCAGCAGCTGGTAGAAAACGGCATTGCCCCCCGGGTGCTGGGCAGCGTCACCGGGCTTAACCCCTTCTGGGTGTTTATTGCGATCTTGTCGGGGGCTAGGGTGGGCGGTCTCCTGGGGGTAATTGTGGCCGTGCCCGCCGCCGTCATTATTAAAGAAGCGCTGGTAGCCCTGCGCCAGGCTCAGCAAACCGCCCCGGTCGCCACTGCCTCAGCCCCAGCCGCCGCCCTGCCCTAAAGCGTTCCCTAGAGCGTGCCCCGACGGCCATTGGGCATGACCGTAGACCAGTTGGTGCGGGCAGAGGCCAGCTGATCGTCGGAGATTAACGCACCGGTCAGGTCAGCCCCGCAGAGGTTGGCCCCGCGCAGATTGGCGTTTGAGAGGCAGGCGCGGGCCAGGTTAGCGCCGCGCAGATCGGCCCCCTCTAGGTTGGCGTAGTGGAAGTAAGCCTTAACCAGCTTGGCATTGCGGAGGGTAGCCCGGCTGAGATTGGCGCGGCCAAAGTTGGCGTTGCTCAGGTCAGAGCCTTGAAAGTTGGCGCTGGGCAGCTTCGACTGGTTAAAGTTGATCTCCCCCAGCAGGGTGCGTTGCAGGTCGAGATCTTTAAAGACTTGCAGCGAAAAGTCGCGGCGACCCTTGGTGTACTTTTGTTTGACGTCGTCAGAAGACAGGGCGGTGGCGGCAGCGGCCTTAGCTAGCGGCGTGGGCGAGCCGTTGCGGCCCGGCCCCAGGGGGGTGCTCTTTTGGCCCGAGTGCGATCGCTCCCGGCGGGCGCGAATCGCCGCCGCCATGCGAGACGACGGCGACCCACCGGAATAGCCCATGCCCGGCTGGGGTGAGGACCCGCTGACTGGCCCGCTGCCGTTGGTGTATCCGCCGGTGGTGGGGCCGCCTGCGGTGGGAAAGGCCATATTTTGAGCCAGGCCTTCCATGTAGGGCTCAAGGTCTAGATCGCGATGGATCGATTCCACCGTTTGGTAGCGGTGCTTTACCGAAATCTCCAGCATTTTTTGCAGCACTTTGGCGAAGTGATCGCTGATGTGCAACTGCTCACGCCAGAGGAGTTCCCAGGTGTTGGGGTCGTAGCTCATGTCTTTGGGAGCCTTGGCCGACAGCAGGTAAATGCAGGTCACCCCCAGGGCATAAATGTCGCTGGCGTACACTGGCCGCATGGCCATT
>JBBSLR010000641.1:0-1784 GCA_038255045.1 Phormidesmidales cyanobacterium | reverse complement strand
TCAGCACTACGGTAGGCTTGGTAGGTGAGTCGGCCAGGGGGGCGTTGGTGTCGCCCATCAGCCGCACCAGCTCATCATTCACCACTTTGATAAATTGCTGGTCGGGGCTGACCCCCTTGACCACCTCAAGGCCCAGGGCATTTTCTTTGACTTGGGCAATAAAGTCTTTGATTACCTGGAGGTTGACGTCGGCCTCTAGCCGGGCGCGGCGCACCTCGCGCAGGGCGCTGTCGATGTTCGATTCGCTGATTTTGTCCTGGCCACGCAGGCTTTTCCAGGCAGATTCGAGGCGGTCAGACAGGGCTTCAAACATGGCTCAGCGATGACAACAGTAACGACACCAGCACATTCCATCTGTAGTGCAGACCAGAATGTTACGGAGTAGCCGTAAATACGGCTCCGCAGCGGGCGACCTGGCCGGAGGTATGATCAATCACAGTTAGAGCAACCACAGCCGGGCAGGATTTCTATTCTAAGCGGTGAAGGCACCGGCGGGTCTGCGGAGCCTTCAATCCTTGACAAGGACAGCCTACAAAACTTTGCTCAAGAAACTACGCTCAAATGGGCCAGGCAGGGGGCTTGCAGCGGTTTATCCAGTGCGATCGCCCGCCGCTTTTGGGTATGCTAGTGACTAGGGGAAAACTCAGCTCTTGGGCTGAGATGTAAAACTATATCCTGGGTGAACACCAGAGAGCAGGCTTCACTGTATCTCTGTTAATTCTCTGGATTTAATTCTCTATAAATTCTCTGGATTCCGCAAAGATTCAGGCTTGGATTCGGAATTTTAAGGGGTTGCCCTGTAAGAGTTGTTGAAGGGTGAACCACTGAGCAACTATGGCTAACGAATCGTCTCGCTGCATCGACACAGACTTGATGGCTAGCCCCGGGGCTGCCTCTGTCTCCCCCGGCCCTGCTATTGACCTTAGCTATACCTTGGGCAATAACGGCGGCGATCGCCAGGGGGGTGAGACCCCTAACGCCGCTGCCCCAACATTGCCCTGGCTGGAGCTAATTCAGCACTACAGCCACCTGGTGATGGCGGTGGTGGATGTGGCCACGGCGATTGGCGCTCCCACCCAAGCTCATCCGGTGCTGTTTGCCAACCGTTATTTTTGCCGCCTGACGGGCATTCACCCCGAGGGAGGCCACCTCGACCTAACGTTCTTTAAACGTCTTTCTACGGCAGACCAAAAGGCCCTGCAAGAACGATTTCGGCGGCATTTCTTGAGCGCTCTGCTGGGCCATGCCTACGGGCAAAGCGATCTGGTGTCGCAGCGACTGCTCCACGAGCCGCTGGTGGTGGCGCTGGCCGATTCTGAAACCGGCCAGGTGAAGCAAATTGAGCTGCGTCTGCGCACCGCCGAGGGGGGGCTAGAGATCAGCGCCATCACCCCTGAACTGGCCGCTAGCCTGGCCGCCTGCTGGGCCGCGCCGCCCCGTCGCGAGCAGGTGGCCACCCAGCTGCTGAGTAAAGAGCCGGCCTTTAAGCTGCTGCTGGCGACCCTCAAGCCGGGCAACTACACCGGCAGTGGCTACATTTTGATTGAGGGTATTGATGTCACCGAGCGGGAGACCTCTAGGGCGCTAATTGAAATGCTGGTGGGCCATGAGTCGGTGCTAGGAACTCGCCGCTTTGAGGAAGCCAACGGGCTAATGAAGCAGCTGTTTGATGCCACCGACAGCTTTTTGCTCAGCGCTGAAGATAACCAGGCGCAGCTGTTTACCCAGCTGGATCGGCCTGAATGGCAAACGGTCAACTACGCGGTGGAAGATCTCAAGGAATC
>JBBSLR010000640.1:0-1798 GCA_038255045.1 Phormidesmidales cyanobacterium | reverse complement strand
GAGCGGAAACAGGTTGCCGTAGTAGTCGTGCTTGACCGCTTCAATGTCGCAGGTCTCGGCCACCCCCGGTAGCTGATACAGGCGCCGCAGGTAGGGGCCAAGGTGGGCATAGTCTTGAATGCGGCGGCGGTTGCACTTAAACAGGCTGTAGTAGACCCCATCAAAGCGAAAGAGCGTCGTAAACAGCTGCACATCCGTCAGCGTCACGGTGTCGCCGCAGAGGTAGGGGCGCTGGGCCAGGGCTTGGTCGATTGCATCTAGGGCCTCAAATAGCTCGGTGACGGCGCGATCGTAGGCGGCCTGGGTTTGGGCAAAGCCGCAGCGGTAGACGCCATTGTTAACGGCGTGGTAGATGCGATCGTTCCACTGGTCAATGTCGGCCTTTAAGGATGCTGGATAGAGGTCAGGCCCGCTGGCCCATTCGCTAAAAGCGGCGTTCAAAATCACAATGATCTCGGCGCTCTCGTTGTTGACGATGGTGGCCGTCTGCGTATCCCACAGCACCGGCACCGTGGCCCGTCCCCGATAGCCCGGCTGAGCCTGGCGGTAGAGGTCTGGCAGGGTGCGGCAGCCGCGAAAGGGGGTCTTAAACCGCCAGCAGCCCTCGTCAGGAGACGGGACGACGGGAATAGTCGAAACCACTTCCTCCAATCCCTTCAACGCCCGCGCCACCAGCGTGCGGTGCGCCCAAGGGCAGCCCATGCCCACGATCAACCGATAGCGATGAGCGGCAGGCGGATAGGTCCCGTCGGGCACAATCTCGTGGCGAAAGGCGCTATCGGGGCGCTGGTAGTCGCCGCCTTTGCTGCTGGGGGCCATCTGGCCCATCATGGTTTGCCACAGGGTCGTCCAAACCTGCTTGGCGGTGCGAATCAGCAAACCCGGTGGAAGGCCAGCCATAGAATCGTTAGGGTGGGGGATGCCCTCACTATACCGAAGCGGCCAGGCGTTCCTCGTCGGCACAGAAACCGGGTTGCGGTTGATGATGGGCCAGGATTGGGGGCGATCGCCTTAAAGAAACCCGGTTTCGGGTTTGCCTGTAGGGACTGTGATCTCAACCTCGAAAGCAAGAACCAACCCACTTTCTCCCTCACCCCACACCCCTTTGGCAAAATCTGTTCTAAACCGTCCTGATCCCTTCAGCTAACTGTGAAATATGGAATGGTAGATGCACCCTGATTATTCCCTCACCCTCGGGTCGGGGAATTTTTTTTGGCAGGGCTAGCTTAGCGCTGGCCCGCCCGCCTCAGACATTGCTGGTAGCCAGCGGCCCAACTGATACCAAATCCGAATCACATACCCTCGGTTCCCAAAAGGCCAAACCGTAGGGGCGAATGGCATTCGCCCAGAGGTCTCGGGGGTATCTAGGCAGGATTTAGTATGAGAGGACGCCTGAAGAGCAGGCTGCTGTAGCTTTAGTCACCTGCTGATCCCCCCTGCCCCCCTTAAAAAGGGGGGTTAAAGTCTCCCTCTTGACAAAAATCAGAACTTTTCAAACGGCCTTTGAGACAGCGCCCTGGTTTGTGGCCGCCCTCAGTCGCGACGGCTATAGTTCTGGAAAATTCAGGTTAAACTTGGGCTGGGTCATCTGATGAGACTCTAGCCAATGGACTTTGTGGAAATTGCTGTACTCGTCAACCAGGTTGCCGTAGAGCGTAAAGGGCGGCCCCTGAAAGATGTAGAACGACTGGTGCTAAAGGGGTCTTGGGAGAATAAGACCTACTCGGCTATGGCCACCCCCACCGCAGGCTACACCGAAGACTATCTCAAAAAAGATGTTGGCCCAAAACTTTGGCAG
>JBBSLR010000639.1:0-1820 GCA_038255045.1 Phormidesmidales cyanobacterium | reverse complement strand
CCGATCGCCCCGCCCGCCCCCACCAGCAGCAGGTTGTAGGCCGCCGACCCCAGCATGCGAATCTTGCAGGGAAAGGGGTTGGCCAGCACCGCTGTACTGCGGGCGCAGAGGCTAAAGCACTGGTTTTTGTCTGGCGCAGCATTGCTGCTGTGGATCGGGCGGCCGTTGCAGAAGGCCCCGCTGGGCATTTCCAGGCCGCTCTCCCCCGGCCAGTAGCCGTAGAACGATTGGCCCAGGGGCGGCATCGCCACGTAGCCAAATACCGGGGTGCCCCGGTACAGCAGCCCCAGGGAGATTCCCCACACCGGGATGCCTCGGGTGAAATTTGTCGTGCCGTCGATCGGGTCAATGATCCAGCACCAGTCGGTGGCGGGAAAGGTGTGCTCCACCTCTTCGCTGAGCAGGCCGTGGTCGGGAAATTTTTCACGGATGGCGGCGCGCAGGGTGTCGTCGGCCCAGCGATCGCACCGGGTCACCAAACTGCCGTCGGCTTTGGTGTCGGCCTGCACCTGGCCAAAGTCTGCCAGGAGCTTTTGCCCCACGGTGGCTGTGGTGGCCTCAGCAAAGGTCAGCACCTGATCCCAGAAGTTTTGTGACATGCTCAATCCATATCGCTTTCTAAGGCAGCGGTAATTGCCGCCCTAGCATTGGCCTGAAATTCTTGAATGTTGACCCGGCGCAGCAGCACCACCGCCAGCACCATGCCTACCGCCTGCACCATAAACACCAGCCCGTAGGCCAAAAACGCCGATGACGCGGGCACCTCGCCGCCGTGGAAAAGGCCCACCAGGCTCCGGCCCAGGTCGAGCACGCCGCCGCCGAGCACCGTGGCGCTACCGCGGGCGATCGCCTGGGCCAGCCCCCAGGCCCCAATAAACGTCCCCGCCGTCTCTGCCACCGTCAGGTCGAGCATCAGCACGATCGCCCCCAGGGTGAGCACCCCCGAGGCCAGGCCAAAGCAAAACACCGCCCCCAGCAGCACCGGGGGTGCCCCGGTCAGCCCCGCCAGGGTAATGCCCACCAGGCTCAGCGCCGCCCAGCCGCAGCCAATGGCCACGGTGCGCTTTTTGCCAATGCGCGGCACCACCAGCAGCCCGGTGACAATGATGCCCAGCAGGGTGCCCAGGCCAAAGGCGGCGTTGAGCTGGGTGGTTTCGGCGATGGTCATGCCAAACACCTCGCCGCCGTAGGGTTCGAGAATGGCGTCTTGCATGAACAGGCTGAGGCTGAGCACCAGCAAAAAGCTAAAGAATAGGCGAGTCTGGGGGCTGGCGGTGAGAATGCCCAGGGCCTGGGGCAGGGTAATGCTGTCTTCGCGGCCAGCGACCATGGAGCGCTGCGATCGCCGTGAGTACTTGCGCTCAATGCCCACCGTGCTAAACACCGACAGGGCAATCACCACCGCCGGGGCTACCACAAACAGCCGATTTACTGATCGCCGCACCTGCTCAATCGGCGCGTCAAGCTCAATCGGCTTGAGCACTATCGAGACAATGATCACCCCAGTGATGATGCCCACCATCAGCATGGCCCAGCCGATGCCCACCAGGCGCGATCGGCTGTCTTCGTCGGAGACATCCACCAGCAGGGCGGTAAACGGAGTAGATGTCGCGCTCAGGGCCAGGCCATAGACCGCAAACAGCAGCGCCAGCAGCCCCACCCAGGGGTACACCGCTGGCCCCCAGCCCGAGGCCGCCATCGCTTCCCCCAGCCGCCACACCACCTGCACCGCAAAAAATGACGTCACCGCCACTACCGTTATGCCAATCCAGATGTAGCCGCTGCGGTGGTAGCCCAGCAGCGGTTTAGAGTCAGACATT
>JBBSLR010000638.1:0-1845 GCA_038255045.1 Phormidesmidales cyanobacterium | reverse complement strand
CGCCCGCAGGGAGGCGATGGTTTCCACCGGCTGGTGGGTGGGGCCGTCTTCGCCCAGACCGATGGAATCGTGGGTCATGACGTAGATCACCCCGGCCTGGGAGAGGGCCGACAGGCGAATCGCCGCCCGCATGTAGTCGGCAAACACCAGGAAGGTGGCGCAGTAGGGAATCAGCCCCGAGTTGTGCAGGGCGATGCCGTTGCAGATCGCCCCCATGCCGTGCTCGCGCACGCCAAAGCGCAGGTTGCGGTTTTCGTAGGCCCCCTTCTGAAAGCTGCCGGAAATTTTCAGCTCGGTCAGGTTTGAGTGGGTGAGGTCGGCGGAGCCGCCGATCAGCTCGGGGATGGCGGGGGCTAGCGCGTTGAGGGTGACCTCGGAGTTTTTGCGGGTGGCCAGGGCCTTGTCGGCGGGGGTGTAGGTGGGCAGCGCGTCAGCCCAGCCCTCGGGCAGCTGGCCCGCGAGCATGCGCTCAAACTCGGCGGCTTCGGCGGCGTACTTGCTGCGGTAGGTTGCCAAAACTTCATTCCACTCGGCCTCGTGGCTGGCACCGCGCTCGATCGCCTGGCGCATGTGGTCGAGGGCGTCGGCGGGGGTTTCAAAGTCGCCGTAGCTCCAGCCCAGGTTTTCGCGGGTGGCTTTGATTTCGTCACCGCCCAGGGCCGCACCGTGAACGCCAGCGGTGTCTTGCTTGTTGGGCGAGCCGTAGCCGATGGTGGTGGTGACTTTGATCATCGAGGGGCGATCGGTGACGGCCTTGGCGGCCTCGATCGCCGCCGCAATGCCCGCCAAATCTGTATTGCCATTCTCCACGTGCTGCACGTGCCAGCCATAGGCCTCAAACCGCTTGCCCACATCTTCGGTAAACGAAATATCGGTGGAGCCGTCGATGGAGATGTGGTTGTCGTCGTAGAGGGCAATCAGCTTGCCCAGGCCTAGGTGACCGCCCAGGGAGCAGGCTTCGCCCGAGACGCCCTCCATGTTGCAGCCGTCGCCGAGAATGGCGTAGGTGTAGTGGTCAACCAGGGTAGCGTCGGGCTTGTTGAACTTGGCGGCCAGGTGAGCTTCGGCCATGGCTAGACCGACGGCGTTGGCAATACCCTGCCCCAGCGGCCCGGTGGTAACTTCAATGCCGGGGGTCTCAAAGTTTTCGGGGTGGCCGGGGGTGCGAGAGCCCCACTGGCGGAAGTCTTTAATGTCGTCTAAAGTAACGCTGTCGAAGCCGCTGAGGTACAGCAGGGCGTATTGCAACATGCAGCCGTGGCCCGCCGAGAGCACAAAGCGATCGCGGTTAAACCACTGGGGGTTTTTGGGGTTAACCCGCAGAAACTTATCCCACAGCACGTAGGCCATGGGGGCCGCGCCCATGGGCAGACCGGGGTGGCCAGACTTGGCCTTTTCCACCGCGTCAATCGCCAAAAAGCGAATGGAATTAATACAGAGTTCGTCTAGGGATTGGGTTGCAACAGCCATAGGTTCAGCAGCTTAACGACGGGTTTTCGGAGCAGCGCCCGGGGTAGCCCAGGGGCTAGAAAGTTAACCGGCCTTGATCGCTCAAGGCCACACATTGCCTTCGCTTTTCAGCAGACCCCGCAACCAGACGAATGTCAACATCCGCTGGGTAAGCAAGGTTCAAAGCTGGCGCAATCAGGGGCATTTTTTGAGGGCAAGCTTTAGGTCATTATACCTACCAATCTGTAGCTCTAGCTACGGTATTTCTTAAACACCAGGGTGACGTTGTGGCCGCCAAAGCCAAAGGAGTTTGAGATCGCTACCTCAATGGCCATGGGCCGACTTTGGTTAGGAACATAGTCGAGGTCGCAGTCGGGGTCGGGGTCGTGCAGGTTG
>JBBSLR010000637.1:0-1855 GCA_038255045.1 Phormidesmidales cyanobacterium | reverse complement strand
GATCGCCCCCGGCACGTACCGACTCAGCTTTGGCGGCAAACGGTTCAGGGCCGCCACCGCCTCAGGCGCGGTGGGGTAGCGGGTGCGAAAGTCATAGCGCACCATAGTGTCCAACACCTCCAGCAGCGCCGGATGCGCCTGGGGAGCATAGTGCTGCCAATCGAGTTCGCTGCTGTGGGGGTCGGGGTGCAGCTCAGTTGGCGGGTAGCCCGTCAAGGCCTGAATGCCCAAAATGCCGACGCCATAGATATCGCTGCTGAACTGGGGCCGCCCGGCCACCTGTTCACTGGGCATGTACCCCTGGGTGCCAATGGAGATGGTGTGGCTGAGGCCAGAGCGCAGGGCGGTGGCCTGGGTGCTGACCTGCTTGACCGCGCCAAAATCGATCAGCACGATGCGGTTGTCGCCCGCGCGGCGGATTAAGTTTGAGGGCTTGAGGTCGCGGTGGATGACGCCGTGGTGGTGCACAAAGGCCAAAATTCCCAGCAGATCGCCCAAAAACGCAACCACCTGGGCCTCACTCCAGGGAGCGCCCAGCTCATCCGCGAGAGAATGCCCCTGGATAAACTCCTGGGCCAGGTAAAACTCTTGGTCTTCCTCAAAGTGGGCCAGCAGCCCCGGAATCTGCGGGTGCGCCCCTAGCTTGGCAAGGGTCTGGGCCTCGGTATCAAACAGCCGCCGCGCCGTCTGTAGCTCTTCAGCAGTAGTGACCTGGGGCTTGAGCTGCTTCACCACGCACAGCGGGTGCCCCGGCAGGTGCAAATCTTGGGCGCTAAAGGTCTGCCCAAAGCCCCCCGACCCCAACGGCTGAATCAGCCGATAGCGGCCCCCCAACGGTCTAGAATCAGGCTGTAAATTGGCAGAGACAGGCATAGCCATGGGCAAAAACAGTCAATAGTTAAGGGCAGATTTAAGCGCAGGCAATCTTAAACAACGCGGTCATCTGGATACCGAACCCCTACAGTAACGCCCGACCAGCCGCAAGCAAGGGCAAAATTTTAGAAGAATCTAGCTGGCTGGCGAAAGCCGTTGTGGCTCAGCCATATTTATGGTGACAAATTATGGTGACAAATTTATGGTGACTCACTACTGCCTGGGCAGGTTCCTTCCCTAGGCACAATGGCCCGAGGGATGGAACCTGCCTCGGCTTAGTCTGGCAAATAGTCAGCATTTAAAACCTGCCCCAAGGTGTATGGGCTGGTGAGAGAAAACTGCTCCAGGGGCAAACCGGTTTCATCGGCGGCTTGCTCACGGGCATTGGCGTAGCAATCTGTAAATATCTCTTGCAAATAGGGGCTGAGACTGGGGGAATCTTTCAAATCATCGGCAATCCGCCTGCGATGTTCTCGAATGCTGCCTTTCCAGCTGCCGCTGCGGTTTTTGGGCTGGTATTGCCATTTGAGCAAATGCAGCAGAGTGACGACGAGATTGCTTTTTAGGCTTTGCCGCTCCCGTCTAGACATGTCCTCAATTTCTTCGATCAGGTTGGCCCAGTCTACGGCGGTGTAGTTTTGATTGCGCAGGTGGTCAACGGTGGTCTCAACCCAGCGCACAAAGTCGGCGTCGTAGAGATTTTTTTGGCTGGTTTGCAGTTCCGGTGACATAGAGCTGCCTTCTGCGTTGTTGCTTTTGCCTGTGCTTTTAGTGTAGCTATTTCACCCCAGGGTGGCGTTCCCACTGATCGCCAATGAGCGCAGCGGGAGTAGTTTGGTAGAGGCGAAAGTCGGGGGTGAGCTGGGGGTCAAGCTGGACTGCGATCGCCCCCACATACCCCGGCTCTGGCTGCCACTGGTACAGCTGCCCTGGGTGCTCTAGATCGCCCTGTGCCGTCACCTCCACTGGGGTCAGCTCTGGG
>JBBSLR010000636.1:0-1876 GCA_038255045.1 Phormidesmidales cyanobacterium | reverse complement strand
GAGGCCGAAGCCTCTCACTGCGATGGCCTGATTTTGCCCTCTCGGCTCAACTACTGGCGGCTGGTGACGCCCCTAGAGTCTTTGGCCGGGGCCAGACCCATGGATGATGTGATCGTGAAACTTCCTGACCCAGTGACCGTGGAGGGAGCCCTTCCCCCCGCCCCGCCTCACGGTTCTCAAGCGGGATGGGAGGGGCGACAAATTCAAAATTCAAAATTCAAAACTCAAAACTCTCTGATCCTCACCATCGCCCACGAACCCATCCAAATCTCTGGCCTCTACTACGCCCTGGTGCAGTTTCTCGGCCCGGTGGATGAGACCCTTGAACGCTACCGGGTGGTGCACTACAACCCCGCCACCGAAGCTTTTGATGGCCTAGAAGAAACCGTGCGTTTGCCCACGGTGGTGCGCGACGGCGACGGCATCGATGCGGCGACTAACCGCGATCTGGAGCGATCGCCCCTCAATGCCACCGGCTGGTATATCCACGGTGCCCAGGCCTACGATGGCGAATTTGTGGTGCAGGCCCTGCGGCCGCGCAGCCTGTTTCAGCTGCGGCCCGACCGGGTGATCGCCAGCGCCCGCCAGGGCAGGCCGCACCTGAGCCGCGAGTCGTGGGGCAATTTGGTGAAGAAGAAGGGCACCGCAGAGTCAGTGCTGATCGCTCCCAAAGCCCTCTCTGAGCAAGACGCGATCGCCCGCTGGCGGCTGGGCGATCGGGCGCTGGTGGTGCATGTCTACGGCGGCATCGGCGGCACCAAGCGCGAACCCGCCGCCAAAGGCCCGATTTACTTTGGCCACTTTGCCTACGGCATCGCCACGGTGGTGCGCGAGCCGCTGACCAGCGAGCTGCAGTTCGACATTCACTACCACCAGGTCTATACCCACAACCGGCGCGGGCTGGTGGCGGGCACCCTCGACTGGTCGCTGTACATGGGCGATCGCCAGCGGGGGTTTGCGGGCACCCGGCCAGTGTCAGATATTTTGGTCAAACTGCCCGCCTACACCGAGCCCTTCGACTTTAACGGGCGGGCCTGGGCGGCGATCGACGATCTGCGCATTGAGCTAGAGCTGATGACCGCCCGCTACCGCACCGGCGACGGCACCGGCGTCACCTACGTTGGCCCAGCCAACAACTGCGCCCAAGACTCTAACCAGGCCATGTACGCCAGCGCTGCCCACCTAGAGGCCGCCGTCATCGTCCACCGCGCCACCCTCAAAGCCTGGGAGGCCGATAACCCCGACCAGGCCCAGCAGTTTCAGCAGTTACTCAACCTGCGCCGCAACCTTCAGCAAGAGCTGCTGCCCTTTGGCAGCGCCCGAGCCGACTGGGCCGACGAGCAAGAATCCTTGGGCAGCAACCTGTCAGACTTTCCGCTCAAGACCCTGGGGCGCGGCCTGCTGAGCTGGCGCACTATGCTGCCCCGCAAAGCCAGCGACACCATTACCCAGCTTTGCCTGCGTCACGGTGCAGCCCTGTGGGTGCTGCGCACCAACCAAATTGGTGGCTACGACCCAGCCATTGAGCCGATGGCTCCGGCTACCCTGTAGATCTCTGCCTACTAAATCTCTGTATGAACCTCATCCAAGTCCAGAACCCGAGCTGGACTTGGCACCCAACAAATCTTCCCCAGCAGCTACTGAGCAATGCTGTCAAGCAAGGGTATGTGAAGATGCAGTAAAATGTAGTTTGGGAACTTTATGGCTTTCTTACGGATCTGTTATCAATGAGCTAGTAAATATACGTAGACATCCATAGAGCCATCCTTGGCTAAGGCTGAGCTGCATCTATATCCTGGCATTGTTTAGATGACTTTTTGGCTGGGTCATATCTTGGTTATAGGACTGTCTTGGCTATAGACCTGCCACCAAAACG
>JBBSLR010000635.1:0-1911 GCA_038255045.1 Phormidesmidales cyanobacterium | reverse complement strand
CGGCATTGTGATGGCGTCGTTTGTGATTGGGCTGCTGGCGGCGCGGCCCTACCTGTCGCGGCTGTCTGACGAGCGGGGTCGCAAGGTGGTGCTGATGGTGGGGCTGAGTGCGATCGCCGTTGCCCCCTTTGGCTACCTGCTGGTGCAGTTCTTGCCTCGGGCGATCGTGCCCCTAGTGATCGCTGGCTACACCCTCAACCTAGACACCTCTATTCTGGCGATGATTGGCATTCGCGCTTTTCATGGGCTGAGCATTGCCGCCTTTGTGGTGGCCTATAGCGCCCTGGTGCTTGACCTGGCCCCGCCCGCCAACCGAGGTGAGTTAATCGGCTATATGACCCTGGTAAACCCCATTGGGCTGGCCCTGGGGCCAGCCCTCGGGAGCTTTCTCTACGAGGCCAGGGGGTTTACCACGGCGTTTTTGGCCATGGGGCTGCTGGGCATCGTCGGACTGCTGCTGGTGGCGCGACTGCACGAGCCCTACCAACCCCGCAGCGCCGACGACGCCCCATCCAAGGCGTTTTGGGGACAGCTGTGGAGCGGGCGGGTGCGCACTCCGGCAATTATTTTGCTGCTGGTGGGTCTGGCCTTTGGCACCCTGAGCACCTTTGTGCCGCTCTACGTGCGCGAGGCGGGCCTGGCGCTAAATGTAGGGCTGATCTACACCGCCTCGGCGGCGGCCAGTTTTATGTCGCGGCTGGTGGCCGGGCGGGCCTCCGACCGCTACGGGCGAGGTCGCTTCATCACCGTCAGTCTGCTGCTCTACAGCGTGGGCATGGGGATTTTTTGGCTGGCCGAGAGTGCGCCGATGTTTCTGCTGGCGGGGTTTGTGCAGGGGTTTGCCGGGGGCACGCTGATTCCTATGATTGCGGCGCTGATGGGCGATCGCTCTAGCCCCAGCGATCGGGGTCGCACCTTTGGCCTGGCCATGGTGGGCTTTGATGTGGGCATTGCTCTGGCTGGCCCTATCTTTGGCACCATTGCCGATCAGCTCAGCTACCGGGGCATCTTTGGCCTCTCGGGAGTGATGACCCTAATCGGGCTGGTGATTTTTGCCACCGCCAACAGCAAAGACCTGGCCCACTCCCTCCGGTTTGCCCTGGGCCAGGGGCGCGATGTCTACGCCATTGACCTGCCCAACCAGCCCCCCAGCCAGGTCAGCTAGCCTAACAACTGGGCCATAATCGCAAGTATCCCGTAGAACCCTTAAAGTTCTACGGGATACTTGCGATGAATTAAAACGGGCGTGGAGGGATTCGAACCCCCGACCCCGTGGTCCGTAGCCACGTGCTCTATCCACTGAGCCACACGCCCCTGTGCAGGCTTTTGATACTAGCATATTCTTTTGCGCGGTTTAAACCCCAATGACTAAAAATCCTGTAGCGGCAACAGCCCTGACTCACCTCGATGCCCAGGGCCAGGCCCACATGGTCGATGTCGCCGCCAAGCCCCAAACCCTGCGCGAGGCGATCGCCGTTGCCACCGTGGTCATGCAGCCCCAAACCCTGGCCACCATCGAGGCGGGTAACGCCCCCAAGGGCGACGTATTGGCCACCGCCCGCATCGCGGGCATTATGGCCGCCAAGCAAACCGCCCACCTGATTCCCCTCTGCCACCCGCTGCCCATTCAGAAAGTAGAGGTGCAGATTAGCCCCGACCCAGCCCTGCCCGGCTATAGCATTCAGGCGACGGTCAAAATTAAGGCCGAAACCGGGGTCGAAATGGAGGCCCTCACCGCCGCCAGCGTCGCCGCCCTCACCCTCTACGACATGGCCAAAGGGCTAGAAAAATCCATCGAGATTCGCAGCATTCGCCTGCTCAAGAAGACTGGCGGCAAATCTGGCGATTACCAGGCAGAACCATGCCCATTGCCCTGATCACCGACTTTGGCACCCAAGACAGCTACGTGGG
>JBBSLR010000634.1:0-1915 GCA_038255045.1 Phormidesmidales cyanobacterium | reverse complement strand
CGAGCTTCTGTGTACGGATCAAGGGCTTTCTAGCCCAGGCAAACTCATCTCTGCCCCTCCCGGTCGGGGACAGCAGGCCTGCTGTCCCAAGGATTTTTTTGATCCCGAACTAAACCCTATTCTTGCAGCAGGGGCCGCAGCAGGGCGCTCACCCGCAGCACCTCGGCCACTGACCATGCCTGGGCAAAGGCCCCGCGTGGCACCATCGGGGCATCGCCGTCAAAGATCTCGCTCAGGGTGCCCAGGCAGCCGCCTTGCAGGTGGTGAATCAGCGGGTCGAGAAAGCTGTGGGCCAGGTCGGCGTCTTGGTAGACCCGCCAGTGGGCCTGCACAAAGGGGCCGATCAGCCAGCTCCACACGGTGCCCTGGTGGTAGGCGCCGTCGCGCTGCACCAGGTCGCCGCCGTAGTGGCCCTGGTAGCTGGGGTGGGCCGGGTCGAGCGATCGCAGCCCGTGGGAGGTCAGCAGCCGCTGGGCTACGGCATCGACCACCGCCCGCTGCTGGTCGGGGGTTAGACAGGGTTCTCCCAGGGTGGTGTGGGGCAGAGAAACCGCAAAAATTTGGTTGGGCCGCAGGGAGGGGTCAGCCCCATCGGGGCCATCGATTAGGTCGTAGCAGTGGCCCAGGTCGTCGCTCCAAAATCGCTGAAAGCCCTGGCGAGTCTGGGTCGCCAATTCTTGAAACTGCCCTACAGTCTGTCCCAAAATCGCCGCAAAATCGGCCATCACCAGCAGGGTGTTGTACCACAGGGCGTTGACCTCTACGGGTTTGCCCGTGCGCGGGGTGACGACCCAGTCGCCGACTTTGGCGTCCATCCAGGTGAGTTGCACCGCCGGTTCCCCGGCGTAGAGCAGGCCGTCGGTGGGGTCTACCTGAATGCGGTGGCGGGTGCCGTTGCAGTGCCAGGTGATGATTTCTTGCAGCTGAGGAAATAGTTCTTCGATCAGGGCCGTGTCGCCGGTGGCGGCGTGGTAGGCGCGCAGGGCCTCAAAGTACCAGAGGGTGGCGTCTACGGTGTTGTAGTGGGGGGCTGCGCCACTTTCGGGAAAGTTGTTGGGCAGCATGCCCTGGTCAAGGTAGCGGGCAAAGGTCTGCAAGATCAGCCGGGCCAGGGCGGGTCGCCCGGTGGCCAGGGTCAGCCCCGGTAGGGCAATCATGGTGTCGCGGCCCCAGTCGCCAAACCAGGGATAGCCCGCAATGATGCTTTTGCCGCCCACGGGCGCAGGGAGCTTGGTGGCGCTGGCAGAATCGCCGTCAAGCTCAGGGTTAAGCCCAGAATCAAGCTCAGAGTTAAGCCCAGAGTTAAGCCCAGAGTCAAGCCCAGAATCAAGCTCAGAATCTTGGCGGCCAATGGCTGTAATAGCAGGATTCACCACCGCCCGATTGACCACAAACTGATCTGCCGCCAGCACCAGCTGGCTTACCCAGGCGGGCGCTGGGTCGTCGGGCTGGGCGGCTTTGCCCTGGGCGATCAGGTGCTGCTCGTAGGCGCGGCGGCGCAGCAGGGCGCTTTGGCCCGAGCGATCGGCCTCGGCCTCGGTGGTGGCCACCAGGGTAAACGACTGACCCTGGCCCAGGGTGGGGGCAAAGGTGGCGGCGTGCAGGTGGTCGTCGTAGGGGTGAATGCCCCGGTAGGCTTCGACCGCGAGGGCGTAGCCGTGGTGCCAGGTGTGGGCGGGCTGGGCCGGGGCGGCTTCGCTGAGTATATAGAAGGGCTGTACGTCGGCTTTGGCCTGAATGCGTAGCCCCTGGGGGCAGTCTGCCAGGGCCATCTGCCAGCCCTGGCCCTGGGTGCTGTGGTGGTGGCTGCGGTGGTTGATCAGCACCTTGAGATTGAGCGCGATCGGGGCGCTGGCCCGGCTGAGGGTGTAGCGAATGTAGGTGGTGTTGGCCCCTGGCTCCATCCAGACGCGCT
>JBBSLR010000633.1:0-1916 GCA_038255045.1 Phormidesmidales cyanobacterium | reverse complement strand
TAGGATTACCCTGGCCGGAAGAAGTTTATCTAGATGAACAATTTGAAATGTTACAGCGATCGCCCCAGGCTGCCCCAGAGCATCCCAGGGGCCAGACGGCTAGCAGGGGCCAGGTCAAACCGAGACGCTCAGATCTAATCGTCAACTGGTGCGCCCGGCTGGGGGTAAGGGATCTTGAGGTTGGGCAGCCGCTGGCCAGAAAAAATTTGCTCGCTGGCCAGACCCGCCTGGGTTAGCCCATCGCTCAGGGCGCGGGCGACTAAAATGCCGAGCAGCAGCGGCGGCACCAGCAGCCCCACCGCTACCTCGACGGATTTATCGGTAGCCGGGGCTAGATTGGGTCGATTAAACAAGGTCATAGGGCCAAGAAAGAGGGGTAAACAGATCGGGGCCACGGGCACCGGGCAAGCAGCGGCTACAGATTAGCCGGGGCAATTGACTGGGGGCTACCGCTGACCCACCACCAGTGGCGCGCCAGTGGCGCGTTTGATCATTAATATATTAGACAAGTGGCCCTCAGCCCGGCCAGCCCCAGATTCCAACCCCAGATTTGAACGCTGAGGCCTCGGCGGTAGTCTAAATATCTAGTTAAAAGATCAAGTTTTTGAGATTGCCCTAAAAGAAATCGGCTGATTGGCGCTGGAGTTGGTATAAATTAAACCGACTGCGCTAAGGCGCTGTCTCACAACTCGGGAGTGTGGCCCCAGCCCAGCCGTTACCCTGCCCCCCTATGCCTGTGTCTCTATCTAAACCCACCCTTAGCCCTAACTCTTCGTCGGCCAACGTTCTGAGCTGGCTAAAAGAGTCTATGGGGCTGCCTGGGGCAGAGCTGCACCTCAAGCTCAGGGGCAATATTCTGCACGTGCTGTGTGAGACCCCGGCCGGCCTAGGGCAGTCGGCGGTGCTGCTCAAGCTGGTGCGATCGCTGCTCGAAGACGGCGCTGACCGGGTGCGGCAGCACTACCCTCAGGTCTATCAGCTCTACGTCTACAGCCGCCAGACCGGCAACCCCACCCCCGACTGGACCGCCCCCATCTATCTCAACCGGCTGGAGCGCCACCTCACCCAGCTGGTGCTCGAAAACCAGGACGAAGCCGACATCAAGGCCACCCAGTCGCTGCTGGAGCAGTACACCCAGGGCCAGCCTGAGCTGGGGGGCGGCAGCGGGGCGATGGTGCTCTCAAACCTGAGCCTGGCCCGCAAGGGCGACCCCGAGGCGATCGCCTGGTACCTGAGCGAAACCCTCAGCACCCTGGATGTGGGGGTGTGGGTGAGCATCAAGGCGATCCCCGGTACGGCTCACCTGCACCGGATGGCGATTGCCATTGATGACAGCGATCCCGCCGCCGCCGGCGACGGCGACACCACCATTTCTCGCCTGTGGATTCTCTGTGAGGCCACCTACAGCCCGGACCCCTCGCTGATTGCCCGGCCCACCGCCGAGCGGCTGCGGCAGCTTCAGCTCACCCAGTTTAAAGATGCGGTGCTGCTGCTCCAGGTGCGGGGCGAAAGTAAGCCCGACTGGAGCCTGCGCATTGACCTCACCCCCCCCGAGGAGATGCTGCGGGAGTGGGGCCGCTGGGGCGATACCGATGCGATCGCCCGGCTGCTGTCGGCGGCGGTGGCCAGCTGGCATCTGGGCGTTACCGCAGAGCTGACCAATGGCACCCTGCACCTAATCTGCTCGCCCCAGAGCGGCGACCACGACACCCAACAGGCCGAGGGGCTAGCGGCCAAAGATGCAGTTTTAGAGGCGCTCACCACTCCCCTGAGCGACCTCGCCCCCCAGGGCATTCTTCGGGCGGTGATCTATGGCCAGGCCCAAAATTTGCCTGGGGTGACGGCCACCCCCGCCTGGGTGCACTACCTCGACCTGCCCGCCGCCGAGCACAGCGCCCTGGCCGACACCCCCGAGT
>JBBSLR010000632.1:0-1930 GCA_038255045.1 Phormidesmidales cyanobacterium | reverse complement strand
GGGAGCCGAGTTACCCAGTCTGCTTTAGCAGACTTTTGCTATGAGCCAGGGAGTTCACTCCCTGGTGGTTGTGGCCGAAGTCCCTTAGCCTATAGGCATTTCGGGAATAGATTGGCCACCTTGACGGGGCTGCCCAATCTCTAGATACGCCCTGTAAAGAACCTGATAGTTTGCGTCGTCCAAATGCCGCCTAAAGCGACCTAACGCTAATAGGGGCGCTGTAGGGCGCTACAACGCTACACTAGCCACCGGGCGATTTTAGGTGAAGGCAATGGGCAAATCGAAAGGCGCAGACGAATCTGCAGCGACCAGGGTGCAAACCCTCAGGTCACAGCTGCAAGCCGCCAGCTACGCCTACTACGTGCTCGACGCCCCTGACCTGCCCGACGAAGTCTACGATCGTCTCTACCGCGAGCTGCAAGACCTCGAAGCCGCCCACCCCGAGCTTGTCACCCCCGACAGCCCCACCCAGCGCGTCGGCGAAAAGCCCGCCACCCAGTTCACCTCCGTTCGCCACAACATCCCCCTCTACAGCCTAGAGAACGCCTTTGATCTGGCCGAGTTTCGCGCCTGGGAAGACCGCTGGCGGCGGCAGGCCCCCGAGATTGGCCAGGTCGAGTACGTAGCCGAACTCAAAATCGACGGCAACGCCCTGGCCCTCACCTACGAAAACGGGGTGCTGGTGCGCGGCGTCACCCGAGGCGACGGCACCGCAGGCGAAGACATCACCCCCAACGTGCGCACCATTCGCTCTATCCCCCTGCGGCTGAATACCGACAACCCACCCGCAGTGGTCGAAGTGCGCGGCGAAGCCTTTTTGCCCCTGAACGTATTTGAGACCATCAACGCCGAACGGGCCGAGCGGGGCGAAGCCCTGTTTGCCAACCCCCGCAACGCCGCCGCCGGCACCCTGCGCCAGCTCGACTCGCGCATTGTCGCCGCCCGCAGGCTAGACTTTTTTGCCTACACAGTGCATTTAGATCAATTTGATCTGGCGCAGATGCCATCTGCGCCAGATCAAATTACAACCCAATGGCACGCCCTCGAATTTCTCAAGTCCCTCGGCTTTCGCGTCAACCCCAACCGCCAGCGCTGCCAGTCAGAAACTGAGGTGCAGGCCTACTTTGACGAGTGGGCCACCCGGCGTACCCACCTCCAATACCTCACCGATGGCGTGGTGGTGAAGCTCAACGACTTTGCCCTGCAGCAGCGGCTGGGCTTCACCCAAAAATTCCCTCGCTGGGCGGTAGCGCTCAAGTACCCCGCTGAGGAGGTGCCCACGGTGCTCGAAACCGTCAGCTTTCAGGTGGGCCGCACCGGGGCGGTGACCCCCGTGGCGGAGCTGCGCCCGGTGCAGCTGGCGGGCACCACCGTGGCCCGCGCCACCCTGCACAACGCCGATCGCCTCGCCGAGCTAGATATTCACCAGGGCGACACCGTGATTGTTCGCAAGGCCGGAGAAATCATCCCCGAAGTGGTGCGGGTGCTGGCGGAGCTGCGGCCAGAGCAGGCTAGCAAAGTGGCGATGCCGACCCACTGCCCCCAGTGCGGCAGCGCCCTGGTCAGACCTGACGACGGCGCGGTCACCCGCTGCATTAACATCTCCTGCCCAGCGATCGTCCAGGGGGCGATCATTCACTGGGCGCGGCGCGACGCCCTGGACATTGAGGGATTGGGGGAAAAGTGGGTGAAGCAGCTGGTGGAGGAGGGGCTGGTGCAGTCTGTGGCCGATCTCTACGGGCTGACGGTGGCCGACCTGCTGCCGCTCGATCGCATGGGGCAGAGGTCGGCGGAGAAGCTGGTGGGGGCGATCGCCGCCTCCAAAGCCCGCCCCTGGGCCTCGGTGCTCTACGCCCTGGGCATTCGCCATGTGGGCACCGTCAACGCCAAAACCCTGGCCCAGCAGTTCCCCACGGTGGAGGCTCTGGCC
>JBBSLR010000631.1:0-1934 GCA_038255045.1 Phormidesmidales cyanobacterium | reverse complement strand
GCACAATTTGCCCACCGTGGGTGTGGCCAGAAAGCTGGAGGTCAATTCGCCAGGGTGCTAGCAATTCGGCGGTGTCGGGGTTATGGGAGAGCACCAGCCGGGGCTGCGTAGAGGGCAACGAGTCGAGCACCAGGGCCGGAGAGAAATCTTGCGACCAAAATTCGGCTAGCCCCACCACCGGAAAATCGCTGCCCAGGGGATAGGCAATATCGTTCCATAGGGTTTGGATGCCCGCCTGGCGGAGCGATCGCAAAATAGTCTGACGCCCCCCGATGTTGACGTTATCGTGGTTGCCCAGCACCGCCACCGTGCCAAAGCGGCTCCGCATTTGGCCTAGGTAAGCAGCCAGGGTAAAAATCGGGGTCGGGTCATGGGTCACATAGTCACCCGTGAGGGCAATCAGGTCAGGTTCTAGGCTGTTGACGCTATCAATCACCTGCTGCAATAGTCGATTAGAAAGGCGCTGACCGTCGTAGTGGAAGTCAGACAGCTGCACAATGCGGCACCCCTCTAACCGCCCAGGCAGGTCACGGATCGCTACGCTCACCGTCTCAACGGTGAGGGGGCCTGTAAACAGAGGACGCATGGATTCTTACAGTACATTGTGTGAACGCTAACTCGCAGAGAATTGAACTGTCAGCCTCACAGGGGATTCTTCACGACTTAAGAGTATTCCATCTAAATAAACGTCCCCTTCAAAGTCGCAAACTCGGCCCGTTGGGCCTGTTGCCGTAAAACTCTGGATAAGTATTTAGCTGGAACACTCTAACCCGGTTGTCAAAGCCCCGATAAAGCGCTAGAGAGTCAGGATGTCTAAGTAGAGAATTGGGTATCCAATAGCGGTGTGGGGGTTTCCCCATGCCCTTTCGACAGGCACAAGGCAGACACACAATGACCCAGTACACCCCAAAACAAGGGCGGTATCTAGCATTTATCTACTACTACACCAAACTCAACCGCCGCCCTCCGGCTGAGCGCGACATGCAGGTTTACTTCGGCACCACGCCCCCTACCGTTCACCAAATGGTACTCACCCTCGAAAAACAAGGCCTAATTGCTCGACAGCCTAGCCAGCCCCGCAGCATTCAACTGCTGTTGCCTCGCGATCAGCTGCCGGATTTAGACTGAGCTAGCAAGGGGATATCCGTTTGTAAGGGTTAACCCCATTCGGGCGATCTCTGGTGCCTTGTGGACGCTAAAAGTGATGGCGTCGCCACCCACTCATCCACTCACTCACCCATCCACCCACTCACCCGCTCACCCGTGAGCCGCGGCCACCGGCCCCACGGCCTCCTCCGGCCCCAGCAGCGAAATGTAGGGGTTATGGAAAAACTCCTGGGCCACGGCTTCAGCATCGAGCACCGTCACCGCCGCCACCATGTCTTGAAACTCCTGGTCGTACTCAACCCCGAGGCCGAGAATTTCGTGCCAGCCTAGGAGTTGAGCGATCTGGGCGTTGGTCTGTTTCCCCAGGGCATACTGGCCCAGCAGCTTGTTTTTGGCCGATTGCAGCTCTTCGTCAGAGAGCACGGTCTCTTGCAGACGCTCGACCTCAAACCGCAGCCCTTCCAGGGCAGTGGCGGTGTTTTCGGGAGCGGTACCAATGTAGGCGACAAACTGAGACGGCCCCAGGCGAGTGGGGTAAAAGGCCGAGACATCGTAGGCCAGGCCGCGCTTTTCGCGCAGTTCGACAAACAGGCGGCTAGAGAGCCCGTTGCCCAGGTAGGTGTTGATCAGCTTGAGGGCGGCGTAGGCGGGGTGCTTTACCGAGGCGGCTGGGTAACCCACCATGACAATGGCCTGGTTAGTTTCTTGAGCCGCCATAGAGCAGGCGGGGGTGGTCAGCACCGCCGGAAACACCAGGGCTGGAGGGGATGAGGCATTGGGTACCTGCCAATCGCCCAGGGCTTGCTCTACCTGAGCCAGGGCCGCTG
>JBBSLR010000630.1:0-1934 GCA_038255045.1 Phormidesmidales cyanobacterium | reverse complement strand
GACTGCGAGAAGGCCGTGCGCACCCTGCCGGGAGTTGAGGCCGTCAAGGTGGATGTCACCGCCGAAACGCCCCAGCAAAAGGCCCTGCCCGATCGCACCGGCATTGACGGCATCAAAAATATCATCGCGGTCTCCAGCGGCAAGGGCGGCGTGGGCAAGAGCACCGTGGCGGTGAATCTGGCCGTGGCCCTGGCCCAGATGGGCTCCAAGGTTGGCCTGATCGACGCCGACATCTATGGCCCCAACGCGCCGATCATGCTGGGCCTGGCCGATGCCCAGGTGGTAGTCAAGCAGGGCGAAGTGCTCGAACCCGCTTTCAACCACGGCGTCAAGCTGGTGTCGATGGGCTTTTTGATCGACCGCGACCAGCCGGTGATCTGGCGCGGCCCCATGCTCAACGGCATCATTCGCCAGTTTCTCTACCAGGTGGAGTGGGGCGAGCTAGATTACCTCGTGGTCGATCTGCCTCCCGGCACGGGCGACGCCCAGCTCACCCTGGCCCAGGCGGTGCCCATGGCCGGGGCGGTGATTGTCTCAACCCCCCAGGCGGTGGCGATCTCCGACGCGCGGCGGGGGCTAAAGATGTTTCAGCAGCTGCAAGTGCCGGTGCTGGGCATTGTCGAAAATATGAGCGTGTTTATTCCCCCCGATGCGCCGGAGAAGCGCTACGACATTTTTGGCTCTGGCGGCGGCGAGCTGCTGTCGAAGGAGCTGGGCCTGCCGGTGCTGGGCTGCATTCCCCTAGAGATGGCGGTGCGCGAGGGCGGCGATGCGGGCATTCCGATCGTGGTGCAGCACCCCGACTCTGAGAGCGCTAAGGCACTGCGGGCCATGGCCCAGCAGGTGGCAGCCCGGGTGTCTGTGGCGGCGCTGGCCTAGAGAGCGAGTGTAGAAGTTTTGGGTATGGGGTTTACGGTGCACGGCATTGGGGCTGACCGTGAACCCAGCCCTGTCAAGGTGGGCAAACTATTCCTGAAATGCCTTCAGCTAAGGGACTCCGGCCATAACCACCAGGGAGTGAACTCCCTGGCTCACAGCAAAAGTCTGCTAAAGCAGACTAGGGAACTCGGCTCCCAATCCTCTTCAGAGGATTTCTGCTTTGAGCCTTGGACTTCTAGTCCTAGGCTCAGCGGCCAATCTAAGAAGGGGATCGCACCCCCCATCCGCTTCACTTTGACAGGGCTGACCGTGAACCATATAGCCCTCTTCCTTGTCATAATCCTTAGGGGAATTAGTAGGCGACGGCTATGTTTGTAACCGATGTGCAAAAGCGCTGGCGATCGCTGGCGGCGGGCTGGCAGGGCGTCGACTGGGTGCTGTTTGCGCTGCCCGTGGCGCTGACTATCTTTGGGGCGATCGTCATCTATAGCACCCAGCGCCACACCGACACGGTGGCCTACGGGTTTAACCACGCCCTAATGGGGACGATTGGCCTGGGGCTGGCCCTGTGGGTTGCCCGGATTCGCTACGAAACCCTGATCAGCTGGCAGTGGATCATCTACGCGGTGATCAATCTGCTGCTGCTGCTGGTGATTTTTATCGGCACCGTGGGGCTGGGTGCCCAGCGCTGGATTACTGTGTTTGGTTTTAACGTTCAGCCTTCGGAGTTTGCCAAGCTGGGGCTGATCATTACCCTGGCGGTCATGCTCAGCCGCCGCGATGCCTCGACCCTGTGGGGGGTGGCTAACGCCCTAGTGGTGACGATTTTGCCCTGGGCGCTGGTGTTTATTCAGCCCGACCTGGGCACCTCGCTGGTGTTTGGGGTGATCACCCTGGCGATGCTCTACTGGGCCAACTGCAACCCCGGCTGGCTGGTGCTGTTTGTGTCGCCCCTGGTGGCGGCGATTTTGTTTCACCTGGTGCTGCCGGGCTGGCTGGTGTGGAGTTTGGGTATGGGGGTGATCGCCTGGTTTACCCTACCCTGGCGCTGGTTT
>JBBSLR010000629.1:0-1941 GCA_038255045.1 Phormidesmidales cyanobacterium | reverse complement strand
TAGCCATCAACAACATCTCAAAAAAATGGACGATGCCAATTCGAGACTGGAAAAGTGCCTTAAATCGTTTCGCGATTGAGTTTGAAGGCAGGTTTCCCATGTAACGATCCCACGCTTGACACAAACTGGTTGACATACCCAAGATTTTCGGTAAACAACCCAGCGATCTCAGTTCGCCAGCCCCAGGGCGCTGTAGCCGCCCAAACACAGCAGCCACACCGTCACCACCAGCCAGTGCATGGCCGCCACCACCCACAGCGAACCCGATTTCCAGTAGGCGGCGGTGCAGATCAGCCCCAGCAGCGCCGCCGAGAGCAAAAACACTGGGTTGGTAAAGGTGGCAAAGGCCATCGGGTAGAAGGTCATGGCGTTGAGCGGGTGCATCACCACAAACAGGCCCAGCATGGGCAGGCCCAGCCGCCAGCGCTTGCGATCGCTCATAATTTCCGTCGGGTGGGGTAGCACTAGCACCCGCCAAAAGCCCTCTTCAATCAGGGCGGGCATCACCAGCACCCGCCCCGCCAGCCGCAGCCCATCGGCCCAGGTGACCTCGGCCAGGGCGGGGGTGAGAAAATTACTCAGCAACCCCACGGGCACCATCACCAGACCAAAGCCCACCGTCAGCCAGGTGGCCAGCAGCCAGTCTTGAGCCTGGGGTCTGGTGGTGACCGCCTGCTGCAACCGATGCAGGGTCAGCCTGAGGGTGATGTAGGCCCGAAGGCGAAGGTATTGCAAAGCTCAACTATACTAAGCAGATTGCCTACAGCGTAGCCGCCATGAAGCATGCCAACAGCGATACCCTGGCCCAGCTGGCTCCCTTGCTCGATCAAGTGCGTCAGCGCCTGCCCCGGCTAAAAAGGGCGCCGGACGATTTTATACCAAGTCGGCGGCATTGCTCCTTTTCCACGACGACCCGACGGGCCTATTGGCCGATTTAAAGGTGGGCGGCGACTGGCAGCGGTACCCAGTTAATGGCGATGCCGACTACGCTGCGCTGCTCCAGGCTCTAGATCAACAGCTGTCAGATAGCTCTGGGCCAGAATTAAGAGTTACGGGCATTTACAATTAATCAACCGGGCCGAAACGGGCATGATAATCCCAGATAGAAAACTCTCTGTTCTTGGCAGTCCGATAAGCTACGCCTACTCACTCTGGTTAATCCAGATCCTTCACGCAGGTCAGCCCTGACGATTGTGATGCCTTCTGCTGACGAATCAGAGCCTTCGCCTGAGCTGGACTCTACCGTGGCTAATCCGCCCACGGGGGCATCTTCGCGTCAAGAGGCTGTCTACCCTGACGCTACAGCTTCCCCCATAGCTCTACAGCAGCCCTGGGAAACGCTGTTTGCAGCGGCCCTTGACGCTATGCTCATTGCCAATGACGAGGGCTATTACGTCGAGGCTAACCCTGCGGCCTGCAGGCTGTTAGAGCTGCCCCGGCAGGCGCTAGTGGGGCGGCGAGTAGCCGATTTTTTGCCCCCCGGTGTTGACTTTGATCTGCTGTGGCAGGGGTTTCTAGCGGCGGGGCAGGGGCGCGGTGAGCAGCAGCTCCGGCTCGACAGCGGAGCGCTTAAGACTGTGGAGTTTTCGGCTACCGCCCATGTTTACCCTAACCACCACCTGTCGATTTTGCGCGATATTACCGATCGCAAGCAGGCCGAGGCCGAGCGCGATGCCCTGTCGCGACAGCTAGAGCATTGGGTGATCAGCAGTTCTGAAAAATTGGAGACCACCGAGTCTGAGCTGCGATCGCAGCAGCAGCGCACCGACAGTATTCTCAACTCCCTAGAGTGCGTGGTGTGGTCGGTCAACCCCAAAACCCTGGCAACCATCTACGCCAATGCCGCCGCCGAGACCCTCTACGGCTACCCGCCCGAGGCGTTCTTGGCCGAGGGCAACCTGTGGTTTAGCTGTGTTCACCCTGAGGATCTGCCGCTGCTGC
>JBBSLR010000628.1:0-1956 GCA_038255045.1 Phormidesmidales cyanobacterium | reverse complement strand
GTGCATTAGCGTAGCCTTGATCTGGGCGTAGCGCTCGACGGTGCGGTGGCGCTGGAGGTGATCGGGGGTGAGGGTGGTCCACAGGCCAATTTTGGGGGCCAGGGTGGCGGCGGCCTCGATCTGGTAGCTGCTCAGCTCGGCGATCACCCAGTCGGGCACCGTGGGCTGGAGGGCCAGCTCGCAGGCGGCGTAGCCAATGTTGCCGCAGGCGGGGGCGTTTAGCCCGGCGGCCTGAAAGATGGCGGCGGTGAGGGCGGTGGTGGTGGTTTTGCCGTTGGTGCCGGTGATGCCGACCCAGGGGCGATCTTGCAGCAACCGCCAGGCCAGCTCCATTTCGCCAATTACCTCCAGGCCGTTGTCGCGGGCGGCGGCCAGGGGCGGGCTATCCCACGGCACGCCGTGGCTGACCACCAGCAGGTTGGTGCGGCTGTCGGGCACAAAGCTGTAGTCGAGTAGCACGCTGATGCCCTCTTGGCTGAGGGCGTTTTGTTGGTCGACCAGGGCAGGGCTAGAGCTGCGATCGCTCAGCACCACCGTCCAGCCGTCGCGCAGCAGCAGCCGCGCCGCCGCCACCCCAGACTTGCCTAGACCAATTACGTGGGCATTCTTCATCGCACCCTATCCCTTAACGATCGCCCCAAAGTCACCCAGCACCAGGGCGTGGTTGCGCAGCAGCCCCAGCAGGTTGAGCCGGTTTTGCCGCACCGCCGGGTCTGCGGCCATCACCAGCACGCTGTCGGGGCCGTCAAAGAAGCCGCTGACCACCGGGGCCACCTGCTCTAGGCCAGCCACCAGCTGATCGTAGTTGCGGCTGGCCTGGGCCGCCTGGGTCTGGGGCACCAGGGTCTTGAGCGCCGCCAACAGCTCGGTTTCTGACTTAGCCTCTAGGGCGGCAGGGGCAATCACCCCCTCGGGGTCGAGCACCTGGGTGTCAAGGGTGCCCTGGGCCGCCAGGCGAGTGGCCCGGTTGACGGTTTCGTAGACTTTATCCATGCGGCCGCTGCGGCGCATCTCCTGCAAGAACAGGGCGCGGTCCTTCACATCCAGCGGATCGTTCAGCGCTCGGGCACTGATCACCGCATTCACCAGGTCGTAGTCAATCCCCAGCTCATCCTGCAAGAGCGTCTGCACCCGCTGCAAAAAGAAATCGTGCAGCTGGGTTTGCAGCGCCTCGGAGGCGTTGACCGCCAGGGCCGGATATTGGGCAAAGTCTTGAACGACGGTGTCGAGCAGCCGAGTCAGGTTGAGGGGCAGCGCCGCCGCCCAGATGATATTTAGCACCGCGTTGGCGGCCCGCCGCAGGGCAAAGGGGTCAGACGACCCGGTGGGGATCTGACCGGTGCTAAAAATGCCCACCAGGGTATCGAGGCGATCGGCGATGCCCACCACCTGGCCCACCAGGGTCTCGGGCAGGCTGTCCTGCGCGCCCTTGGGCAGGTAGTGCTCGGCAATGGCGGTGGCGACGGCCTCCGGCTCCCCGCTGTGGAGGGCGTATTTTTGCCCCATCACCCCTTGCAGCTCGGGGAATTCGCCCACCATTTGGGTAACCAGATCGGCCTTGCACAGGTAGGCGGCGCGGCGAATGTGCTGGCGGGGCTGTGCCCCCAGATTGAGCTGGTCGCAGAGGTGGTCGGCCACGGTGCCAATGCGCTTGACCTTGGCCGCCATGGAACCCAGCCGCTCTTCAAAGGTGACGGTTTCAAGCTTGGCGACAAAGGCGTCGAGGGGCTGAGCGCGATCGGCATCGAAGAAAAACTTGCCGTCGGAGAGGCGAGCGCGAATCACCCGCGCGTTGCCCTCGGCAATAATCGCGTCTTTGCTGGGGTCGCCGTTGGCAATGGTGATAAAAACCGGCATCAGCGCCAGCCCCTCAGCAGTCTGGCGCAGCGGGAAGTAGCGCTGATGGCTCTCCATCTCAATGATGGCCACCTCCGGCGGCAGTTCGAGAAATTCGGG
>JBBSLR010000627.1:0-1960 GCA_038255045.1 Phormidesmidales cyanobacterium | reverse complement strand
CTGGTGCTGCTGCTGCAAGACAGCCCCTACCTGCTGGGCGATGCGCCCACCCTGGCCGACTTTGCGGTCGCGGGTGCCACGTTCTATCTCAAGTTCCCCACCGCCCAGTATGTCGATCTACCTGGGGGAATCGGCGGCAAGGGCGTACCGGGCATTGCCGATGTGCCCGAATTTCAGCCCTTCTTTGCCTGGCGCGATCGCCTCTACAGCGACTTCCGCAGCGCCCGCACCAACGTGCCCCTCGCTGGCCCTGGCCCCACCCCCATCAGCATCGACTAGGCTATGGCCAAGATTGCTGAAATCCTGGGGGCGGTGGTTGAGAGCGATCGCATCCTCCCCTCCGAGTCCCTCGATCTACCGACATACCTCACGCCCGCCGTTGTGGTCTACCCCACCACCGAGGCCGAACTCTCGGCGGTGCTGGCCTGCGCTCACCAGCACCGTTGGCGAGTGATTCCCTGCGGCAGCGGCAGCAAGCTGGCCTGGGGCGGCATTGGGGCCGGGGTAGATCTCATGGTCAGCACCGCCCGACTCAACCAGGTGATCGACCACGCCGTAGGCGATATGACCCTCACCGCCCAGGCGGGGGTAAAGCTGGCCGACTTGATGCCCCGGCTGGCCCAGCACAACCAGTTTCTGGCCGTTGACCCGGCCTATCCAGACCAGGCGACCTTGGGCGGGATTGTGGCCACAGGGGATACGGGAGCGCTGCGCCAGCGCTACGGTGGTCTGCGGGATATGCTGATCGGCATTTCCTTTGGGCGCTACGACGGGGCGATCGCCAAGGCGGGCGGGCGGGTGGTCAAAAACGTGGCGGGCTACGACCTGATGAAGCTGATGACCGGCTCCTACGGCACCCTGGGGGTGATTTCGCAGCTCACCTTTCGCCTGTATCCGGTGCAGGATGGGTCAAAAACAGTGGTGGTCGCTGGGGAGGCTAGCTCAGTGGACGCTCTCGCTAGCGCCCTGCGGCGATCGCCGCTCACGCCAGTTGCCCTAGATATATTGTCGCCGGTTCTAACCAAACACCTGGGCTATGGCGAGGGGCTGGCTCTGCTGGCCCGGTTTCAATCCATCGGGCCGGGGGTAGAGGAGCAGGTGAACGCCCTGCGGGCAATGGCGGGAACGGCGGCGGGAGCAGCGCTCTCTACCCAAGTGCTAGAGGGGGCCGACGATCAACAGATCTGGGCTGCGGTTCAGGATGCTCTGCTGCAAAAACCCGAAGCGCCAGAACCAGCGATCGTGGCTAAGGTGGGCTTGTCTCCAGCTCAAGCGGTGGCTTGGCTAGAGCAACTCCCCCCCGGCAGCTGGGCTAGGCTCCATGGTGGCAGCGGTATTGGGACGGTGCGGTTGGTGGCGGCTACGGCAGAAACGGTAGAGCAGCTGCGCAGGCGCTGCACCATGGCTAACGGCTACCTCACCCTGCTTGAAGCTCCCCTCTCGCTCAAAAAAGCGGTGGATGTGTGGGGCTACAGCGGCGACGCCTTGGGCACCATGAAAGCTCTCAAGGCTCAGTTTGACCCCCACAATACCCTTAGCCCCGGGCGCTTTGTCGGCGGTCTTTGATCGCTTTAGGAGATTTCCAGAAAATCCCTATCTTTTATTATCTGTTTGGCCAGGTCAAACCTAGCTAAGCTCTAGGTAGCAACAGCGATTCTGATGGTGGGTAAGATGCCCAGGTAGGTGAGGGCGTAGGGTGGAATGATGGTTTCTGATCTCCGCACTGACGCTGTGGCCCAAGAGAAGTTAATTGCTTACCTCAAACACCACCGCATCGGTCATGCGGAGGATATTCTTTGGCAATGGATAACAGCACACCCCATGCCTGCCAACGAACCCCTGCAACGGATTGATCAGCTCAAGACTTAGTTAGATGCTTTTCGACCTCTGCCCCCGGCGGTGGTAAATGAACTGCGCCAGCGATATCAGGTGCGCTTTACCTACCATTCCAATGCGTTAG
>JBBSLR010000626.1:0-1963 GCA_038255045.1 Phormidesmidales cyanobacterium | reverse complement strand
GCCGAGGCCAGGGCGTAGTCACAGAGTAGAGGCCGTGCAATTATAGATATCGCCTTGGGGATAGGGCTGGGGGCCTCAGCCCGGTGGTGCTCTGCCCAAAGCCCGATCTAGAACCCCGATCTAGAACCCCAATCTAGAACCCCAATCTAGAACCTTTTGTTGTGACCTTCATCGCGGCCGCCCTATGTCTGACTCTTCCCTGCGCCTGTGCATTGTCTTGGGCACCCGGCCCGAGGCGATTAAACTGGCCCCGGTAATTCGTGCTTTTCAGCAAGACCCAGGTATTGACACCCAGGTGGTGCTCACGGGGCAGCACCGCGAAATGGTCGACCAGGTGATGGCGCTGTTTGACCTCAAGGCCGATGCCGACCTGGCGATCATGCAGCCCCAGCAGACCCTCACCGACATCACCTGCCGCAGTTTGCAGGGGCTAGAGGCCTATTTTCAGACGCAGCGCCCCGATTTGGTCATCGTCCAGGGCGACACCACCACCGCCTTTGCCGCCGCCCTGGCTGCCTTTTACCAAAAAATTCCGGTGGGCCATGTGGAGGCGGGCTTGCGCACCGACAATATCTACAGCCCCTACCCCGAAGAGGCCAATCGGCGGCTGATCTCGCAGCTGACCACCCTGCACTTTGCCCCCACCACCACCGCCGTGGGGCACCTCCAGGCCGCTGGGGTGGTGGGCGACATTCACCACACCGGCAACACCGTGATCGACGCGCTGCTGACGGTGGCGGGGCAAAACCCCGACTGCCCCATCGACGGCCTCGACTGGGATCGCCACCGGGTGCTGTTGGCCACGGTGCACCGCCGCGAAAACTGGGGTGAACCGCTGGCCGAGATCGCTGCCGGGTTCTTAGCCGTGCTCAACGATCAGCCCGACACCGCCCTGCTGCTGCCCCTGCACCGCAACCCCCTGGTGCGCGATCCGCTGACCAAGCTGCTGGGCGACCATCCGCGGGTGTTTTTGACCGAGCCCCTCGACTACCACCGCCTGGTGGGGGCGATGAGCCGCTGCTACCTGCTGCTCACCGACTCGGGGGGCCTGCAAGAAGAAGCTCCGGGCCTGGGCAAGCCGGTGCTGGTGCTGCGCGATACCACCGAGCGCCCCGAGGCTATAGAGGCGGGGACGGCTCGACTGATTGGCACCAGCGCCGAGGCCATAGGCCGCCATGCCCTTGAGCTGCTCACCGACGCGGCGGCCTACGGCACCATGGCTCGGGCCGTGAACCCCTTTGGCGACGGCCATGCGTCTGATCGCATCGTGGCGATCGTCAAGCAATATTTCTTGAGCCAAACGGCGGGTTGACCCCCCGACTCAAAGTTCTGGGGCAAAGTTCTGGGGATTGTTATGGGAATTTGACATTAGGTTAGTTTCCTAGGTAAATTCTCGATTGAGTTCTGATACAGAATCAAGGTTTTATACCAACCTGGAACCCTGCTTTCTGCCTTTAGTACTGGGGTTTCCGTCAGTTTTTCCTAGGGATAGACCCGCAACGCTGTGATTAGCATCACAGTGTAATCTCCGAAGGATCACGGAACTAGCTGGCGCGATCGCACGCTTTACAGAAACTTGATGCGGCTACATTAGAACTTAACGGTGGTCATCTACCCAAAGTTATGCCTTTTCAACACCCAGCCGAAACCCAGCAGTTTAACCGCGATGTGCAGTTTCTTCTCAAGCCCAACAACCCCCACGCGCGATCGCTGCTAGCCTTTATCAAACGCACCATGCGGCAGTTTGAGCTACAGGGCTACGTCACCGAAATCGATATTTTTGTCGAAGCTTACCTGCGCGGAGTGCGCTATACCCAGCAGCACCAAGAGCAGATTCACCAGCCCAAGGCCTGGATGCGGCGCACCGCCTACAACATTATTCGCGAGTGCAAGCGCGATCGCCTCCACTACTCGGCCCTGGCCTTTGACGAGCTGATGGAGCAGGGGCCGGGGGCGGCAGATC
>JBBSLR010000625.1:0-1966 GCA_038255045.1 Phormidesmidales cyanobacterium | reverse complement strand
ATTCACCTGGCGGGGGTGGTGTTTGACACCATGCTGGCCAGCTACGTGCTCAACCCCGAGGCCACCCACAACCTCACCGACCTCAGCCTGCGCTATCTGAATCTGGTGGCCCAGAGCTACGCAGACCTGGTGCCCAAGGGTAAAACCATCGCCGATGTGGCGATCGCCAAAGCCGCCACCTACTGCGGGGCCGATGTACACACCACCTACCTGCTGGTGCCCCAGCTGGCGGCTGAGCTAGAGCCATTGACCGATCTCAACGCCCTCTTCACCGACATTGAGCTGCCCCTAGAGCCCGTGCTGGCCGAGATGGAGAGCACCGGCATTCGGGTGGATGCTGAGTACCTGGCCAGCTTCTCAAAACAGCTTGAAACCGACCTGGCCCGCCTTGAGCAAAGCGCCTACAAAGAGGCTGGGGAAACCTTTAACCTCGCGTCTCCCAAGCAGCTGAGCGAGCTGCTGTTTGAGAAGCTGGGGCTGGATAGGAAAAAGTCGCGCCGCAATAAATCGGGCGGCTACTCCACCGATGCCGCCACCCTCGAAAAGCTCCAGGGCGACCACGCCGTGGTGGATCTGGTGGTGGAGCACCGCACCCTCTCGAAGCTGAAATCGACCTATGTCGATGCCCTGCCCACCCTAATTCGCCCCGACACCCACCGGGTACACACCGACTTTAACCAGGCGGTGACGGCCACCGGGCGGCTATCGTCGTCGAACCCCAACCTGCAAAATATCCCCATTCGCACCGCGTTCAGCCGCAAGATTCGGGCGGCGTTTTTGCCCGAGCCGGGCTATCGACTGGTGGCGGCCGACTACTCGCAGATCGAGCTGCGCATTCTGGCCCACCTCAGCGGCGAGCCGGTGCTGGTGGAAGCCTACAGCTCCGGCGACGATGTCCACGCTCTCACCGCCCGGCTGCTGTTTGAGAAAGATGACATCACCCCTGACGAACGGCGGGCCGGGAAGGTGATCAACTTTGGCATTATCTACGGCATGGGGGCGGTGCGCTTTGCCCGCGAGGCCGGGGTCAGCCGCACCGAAGCCAAGACCTTTATTGATCGCTACTACGATCGCTACCCCAAGGTATTCGAGTATCTGCAACAGATGCAGCGAGAGGCGATCGCCAACGGCTATGTGCAGACCATCCGCGGGCGGCGGCGGTACTTTAACTTTAGCGATGGCAAGCTGCGATCGCTCAAGGGCACCGACCCCGCCACCATTGACCTAGACAGCCTCCGCACCAACGGCTACGACGCCGGGTCGCTGCGGGCCGCCGCCAACGCCCCGATCCAGGGCAGCAGCGCCGACATTATCAAAATCGCTATGATTCGCCTGCACGAGTTGCTCAAAGACTACCAGGCCAACCTGCTGCTGCAAGTGCACGACGAACTGGTGTTTGAGGTGCCCCCCGCCGAGTGGGAGGAGCTAGAGCCTAAGATTCTGGCCACTATGGAATCTGCCGTAGACCTGAAGGTACCCCTCAAGGTCGAAGCCCACGCCGGCCCCAACTGGATGGAGGCAAAATAAACCCTCACTGGGCGCCAGTGACCTGGAGAATGGTGCGAATTAACGCCTCGGCCTCGACCGGCTTGGGCAAATGGGCCTGAAACCCGGCGGCGATCGCCTGGGTTTGGTCAGAGACGCGGGCGTGGGCGGTGATGGCGATCGCCGGGGTCTGGGCCTGGGGCGCGGGCAGCTGCGTGCGAATAGTTTGCATTAGGGTATAGCCATCCATGTCGGGCATGCTGATATCGCACAGCAGCAGGGTTGGCTGGTTGGCTTCAAGCAGCTGCATGCCTGTCCCAGCAGAGGCCGCCGTCGTCACCGCTGCCCCCTGGGCTTCGAGCAAATACCGCAAAAAATCGCGGGTGTCGGTGTCGTCATCGATTACCAAAATCGCCATGGCAGAGAGGGCGTAGGTTTCATTCCAGGGGGTGGTGTTCTCCTCTGGGGCCGGAAGGGGAGT
>JBBSLR010000624.1:0-1972 GCA_038255045.1 Phormidesmidales cyanobacterium | reverse complement strand
TGTCACGCGCATTCAAGATATCGAGGGCACCATTGACCCCAGCACCGTTACCCTAGAGCAGGTCGAAAGCAACATTGTGCGCTGCCCAGACCTCACCGCCGCCGAGCAGATGATCGACCGGGTCGAAGCCATTCGTGACCAGGGCGACTCCATCGGCGGCGTCGTAGAATGCATCGCCCGGGGGGTAAGCGTAGGCCTGGGCGACCCCGTATTCGACAAGCTAGAGGCCGACCTGGCCAAGGGCGTCATGTCTCTGCCCGCCAGCAAGGGGTTTGAAATTGGCTCCGGCTTCGCTGGCACCCTGCTCACCGGTAGCCAGCACAACGATGAATTTTACACCGACGAAAATGGTACTCTCCGCACCCGCACCAACCGCTCCGGCGGCACCCAGGGGGGCATTGCCAACGGCGAAAACATCATTATCCGCGTCGCCTTTAAGCCCACCGCCACCATTCGCAAAGCCCAAAATACCGTCACCACCACCGGCGCAGCCACCGTGCTAGAGGCGCGGGGCCGCCATGACCCCTGCGTGCTGCCCCGCGCTGTGCCCATGGTCGAAGCCATGGTGGCTCTAGTGCTGTGCGACCACCTGCTGCGCCACCACGGCCAGTGCGAGCTGTTTTAGCGCTCTGCCGATCCCGCCGCAAACACCCGCCCAATCACCTCCTCGACCGGCGGGTCGCTGACGGTCAGGTCTCGGACATCGAGATCGCCCAGGAGTCGGCTCACGGTTTGGGTCAAGTCTTCACGGCGCACGATCAGCCGAGCTGTACAGCCCTCCAGGCTTTCGATTTCGCCGTAGCGGCTGAAGGTGGCCGCATCGCAGCTGGTGGCTAGCTCCACAGTCACTTCTCGGTAGGGGGCAAAGCGGTCTAGCAGCCCCTCCAGACTGCCGTCGTAGATCAGCCGCCCCTGATAAATCAGCAGCACCCGCCGACACAGGGCCGTGATGTCGGCCATGTAGTGGCTGGTGAGCAAAATAGTGGCCTGGTAGCGACGGTTGTAGTCGCGCAAAAACTCTCGCACCGCCACCTGGGCATTGACGTCGAGACCCAGGGTAGGCTCGTCTAAAAACAGCACCTTGGGGCGATGGAGCAGCGCCGCCATCATTTCGGCCTTCATTCGCTCCCCCAGGGAGAGCTTGCGCACGGGCTGGTTGAGCTGTTCCTTGAGGGACAGCATCTCGGCCAGCTCCTCCACCCGGTAGTGAAACTCCTTGTCAGACAGGCCGTAGATGGCTCCATTGATCCGCAGCGAGTCGAGGGCAGGCAAGTCCCACAGCAGCTGCTGCTTCTGCCCCATCACCAGGGTGATATCCTGCAAAAAATCGGCCCGCCGCTGAAAGGGAATGTGATCGCCCACCCGCACGGTGCCCGCTGAAGGGTGAATTAGCCCCGTGAGCATCTTCAGCGTGGTGGTTTTGCCAGCGCCGTTTGGCCCTAAAAACCCCACCACTTCTCCCGGCTCAATGTGAAAAGAAACCGCCTGCACCGCCTCAACCAGACGATACTGGCGGCGCAGAAAATGTTTTAGAGTGCCCCCTAGGCCCGATGCTTTAATCGCCACGGGGTAGCGCTTGCTGAGTTGGTTGACGGCAATCGTAGGCATGGCGTTGGCAGGAATGAACCCTTAGGAACAGGACTTCACTTTACCGCCAACCATCGCCTTTGACCCTAGCCCACAACCCGCCGGAGAAAATGCAGCCGCTCATTTAGCCCCATGGCATCGAGGCGGGTCAGCAAAGCCCGGGTGGCTGGCACCTGCTGGCAGGTGGACAAGGGCAGTCGGCTGACGGGCAACCAAACAAACATACGGTGCCAGAAGGCCAGCTTCATATTGATATTTAGAGCCTGGTAGGCATGGGCAAAACGGGTGTCGGCTCCGGCGACAATGTCGCGCAAGATCGACACCTGATCATCACGGTCAACCTGCTGCATTTGGTTGATCAGCTGCTGCACCGCCTGGGAGAAGA
>JBBSLR010000623.1:0-1975 GCA_038255045.1 Phormidesmidales cyanobacterium | reverse complement strand
TTTATGCGGATGAAAGGACTTGAACCTTCACGTCCGAAGACACTAGAACCTAAATCTAGCGCGTCTACCAATTCCGCCACATCCGCGTTCAGTGCTACAGCATAGCAAACAACCTACGACTGTGGGAATATCTTCGTCCGCCTATTTTATCTAGTCATCAGTGATCAATGCCTCCGGTACTTTATTTAGGCGCCCGTCCCTTATAGCTATATCAACTCAGCCGCTGCACCCTTTGAAACTGCGGCGGTGCTGGGGGGTCGGCCCCAGGGTTTGCAGAGCCTGGCGGTGGGCAGCGCTGCCGTAGCCCTTGTTGCGGGCCAGGTGGTAGCCGGGGTAGCGGTGGTCGAGGCGGGCGATCAGGCGATCGCGCCACACCTTGGCCAAAATGCTGGCGGCGGCAATCTCGGTGTGGAGGCGATCGCCCTGCACCACCGTCCGCTGGGGTATGTCTAGACTGGCGATGGGCTGGTTGCCGTCGATTAGGCAGAGGTCGGGGGCGATCGCCAGCCGACGCACCGCTCGATGCATAGCCAACAGGCTGGCGTGCAAAATGTTGAGCCGCTCAATGTCGTGTACTGTCCCCAGCCCCAGGGCATAGTCGGTAGCCAGGGTTTGAATGGGAATAACCAGGCTCTCGCGGCGGGCGGCGCTCAGACGTTTGCTGTCGGTGACGCCTAGGGCCTCAAGCTGCTGGCAAGCCTGGGGCGACAGCACCACCGCTGCCGCCACCACAGGGCCAAACAGGCAGCCACGCCCCACCTCGTCTATCCCCGCAGTTCTGGTTGCCAGATTAGCGTCAGAGCTGACCAAAATCAGCTCTGGGCTACTCGTCGCTGTCGCCATTGGCGGAGGAGCGACGGCGACGACGGCGGGTAGTTGTGGTCTCAGCCTCCGCTTCAGCCGCTGGCTCCGCTGGCTCAGCGATGGTTGGGAGTGCCTCCACTGGCGCAGCAACGGCCTCGGTTACAGTAGTAACAGTATCGGTTGCGGCTTCAGCCTCCTCAGCTTTAGCGCGGGCAGCTCGGGTGCGTACGGTGCGGCTGACCTGGGGAGAATCTTCAGGCTCGGCAACGGCGATCGCCGCTGCTACCACCGGCACCTCAGGCGGCGCTTCGGCGGGGGTGACCGAAATAATCTCCGGTGGAGCCTGCCCAGGCAGAACTACCGACACTACTGCATTTCGGGGGTCAGACACCGCTTGGGTAGACAAAAGCATGGGTGAGATGCCCATCATGGCGTAGATGCGCTGCTCGTCAGCGGTCATTTCTACCGTAATGGTCTGGGGCGGCGTCAATGATTTGCGCCCCCGAAACACATCGCCCTGGGCATCGCTTCGGCCTGCAGAACGCCCCCGCCCTCGGGTCTTATCGTCTTCGGCCTTACTGGCCAGCACGGGCAGGGTAGATTCGACCGGCTCTTTCGTTTCGGCTGTCTCTGGCCCACTGTCTCTGGCAACCGGAGCCTCTTTGCCATTGCTGCGCGCGGGTAGGGGGTCGCGGCGGCGGCGGCGGCGGTTATTGCCGCGACCAGATTTGTCCTGATAGCTGGGATGGTTCATCAAATCCAGCTCTTGCAGGTCGGGGCTGCCGTCTAGACCATCGCCATCGGCCAGGGAAGGAGCCAGCTGAGGAGCTGCACTGCTGCTGGAAATAACGGTGCGGGGGGCCTCGTTGCCGCTGTCTGTGGGCGCCTCGCCGGGCAGATGCACCAAATGCCCTAAACCACCGCAGGTGGGGCAGGGGCGACCAAACAGCTCGTAGATATTCTGGCCCTGGCGTTTGCGGGTCAGCTCCACTAGCCCCAGTTCAGACAGCTGCGAAATTTGGGGCCGGGCTTTGTCGGAGCGCAGCGCCTTGGTGAAATGCTCCAGCACCTGCAGCTTGTCGCGCCGGGTATCCATATCGATGAAGTCGACCACGATCACGCCGGCAATGTTGCGCAGCCGCAGCTGGCGGGCAATTTCGAGGGCGGCTTC
>JBBSLR010000622.1:0-1975 GCA_038255045.1 Phormidesmidales cyanobacterium | reverse complement strand
CCGGTCAATCTACCGACTATGGCGATCGCGTCCCGGCCTACAGCGGCGACGCCTTCACCAGCAGCACCATCTCTGGCCAATAGTCTTCAGCTTTAATTTCTCTCCTGAAAAGGATCTCTCCAAAACCGCTGCCCTCAGACTGAGGGCAGCGGTTTTTCTTGGCAGAATCAACCCAAAAGACCCAAAAAGCGCCTCTAGGGTTAGCAAACGATGGCGAGGGCTATAACCCAACCCTAGCCCTCGGCAAATCGACTGGCTGACAGCACAAAGCCAGGGAGCACAGCGTCTCCAAACAGCTGGCTAGGCAATGGCCGCACCGCCAACGGGGGGCATAACAATCAACAACCCTTTGGCGTTTTGCTCGATCGCCATCTCCGGGTTGTGAATACAGAGCTGATAGAACTGTTCATCGGTCAGATGCACAGCCTCAAGGTTGAATTCAAGGGGCAAATCTAGGGTGGTCATGGGGTACTCCTCTGGGCACAGACAGACGATGGCGATCCTAGTGGTGGGGATCTCTATGGTAGCGATGGTAGCGACTCTAAATCGCTCAGCGATCGTCAAAAACCGTTGCAGACGAACAACTCTGCCGGAGGAACTAGCTAAACTATTGGCTACCTTGCTTCACTCATCACCACCATGAGCTATAGCTTTGACATCATTGGCATTGCCCCGGTGCTGCAATTTTTTAACCACCAGCAGCGGGTAGAGGCAAAGCGCGATCGCGCCCAGGCCTTCCTCGGCAGCTACTGCTGCACCCTCGACGCCTTCATCGCCGCCACCGAAGCCATCCACCACCGACCCGACTGGGATTGGGATGCGATCGCCGGCACCATCATTGCCTTCTGGCTAAACCAAGAAAACGACATTCGCCACTGGAAGCAGCAGTTTGCCGACGCCGAGGGTAGTCAAAACCTGATTGTGGCCCGCGTCGTCAACTACAACAGCCTGCGCCACGAGTTCGAAACCCTGTTCGACGGCTAGGCAAAAAACGAAGATCCGAAGAACATGCCAGAATAAAGGCTAAAGGCCCGCCACTTAAACATTCTTTTGATTAGGCTCCTGGCTAAAATTCGCGACATCTTCCTGCTCTGGTGGGGCGACTTCACCCTTCAAACCCGGCTGATGGCTGGGGCGACACTGGTGGTGTCGCTGATCACTAGCGCCTTGACCTTCTGGGCCGTCAACACCATCCAAATGGATGCCCGCCTCAACGACACCCGCTTTGCCCGCGACCTGGGGCTGCTGCTGGCGGCCAACGTCGCGCCCCTGGTCAACGAAGCTGATCGCACCGAGCTGGCCCGCTTTTCCTACAGCTTTTACCAGAGCACCTCTAGCGTGCGCTACATGCTCTACGCCGACGAAAACGGCGACATTTTCTTTGGCATTCCCTTCTCTGAGTCGTCGGTTCAAAACTCCCTCACCCTGCGGCGGCGCATGCAGCTGCCCGAGGGCTACGCCCAAAACACCGACCGCCCCCTGGTGCGCCAGCACCTCACCCCCGCTGGCGAAGTCACCGACGTGTTTGTGCCGCTCAACTACAACGGCATCCACCTGGGGGTGCTGGCCCTGGGCATCAACCCCAACCCCACCGTGGTGGCCTCGTCACACCTCACCCGCGATGTCACCATTGCGGTGTTTGTCTCGATCTGGGTGATGGTGATCTTGGGCGCGGTGTTTAACGCCCTGACGATTACCCAGCCAATTAAAGAGCTTTCCCTGGGGGTTAAAAACATTGCCGACGGCAACTTTAGGCAGCGCATTGACCTGCCCCTGGGCGGTGAACTGGGGGAGCTGATCTACAGCTTCAACGACATGGCCGAGCGCCTAGAGAGCTATGAGGAGCAAAACATCGAAGAGCTGACCGCCGAAAAAGCCAAGCTCGAAACCCTGGTCTCAACCATTGCCGACGGCGCTATTTTGCTCGACAGCGACATGCACGCCGTGCTGGTCAACCCCACCGCCCGCCGCATCT
>JBBSLR010000621.1:0-1977 GCA_038255045.1 Phormidesmidales cyanobacterium | reverse complement strand
TACCTCAAAGGCAGGGGCAGTGGCCTTTTGCACCTCGGCTTCGGTGTAGAGCCAGTAGCCCTTAGGCCCAGCTACCAGCTGCACCGGGGTCTCTTTAGTGCGCGAAATTAAAACGTGAGTTGGGGTAAATGTCATGGCAGTCTCCTTGGGTGCAGCTGACCCTAAATAAGTAGTAACTCTATGTAACGCCCTCTCAGCCAAAGCCGCGAGTCGGAGGGCCGAATATCGCCGGGGAGGATCTCCTCATCTCTCCTAAGACAACCCTGGGCAAAGCCTCTTAGGGTGCCCAGCGCTGCCCTGCAAACCCCACGCAACCTGAAGAACGTATTAAATTATTAAGGAAGGGTTACAAAGCTTCATCTGCCCTTGGTAATACACCGTTTTCAGGTAGCTTTCTTTTATGAAAGATTTCCACGCCAGCCAAGCCCTACGCCTGCGGGTGCCCAACGAGGCAATTCCGATTGAGCACTACCTGCGACAGCCCCAGCGCCTGGTGCAGGCAATTACCGACCCGCGCCGCATTGAGGTGCTGGGCGATGGGATCTATCGGCTGAGCCTGCGGCCTTTGCAATTTATCGGCATTAGCATTGAACCCACCGTCGATTTGCAGGTGCGATCGCTCTCTGATGGCAGCCTGCACCTAGAGTCGGTGGGCTACCAGGTCAAAGGCCCCGACTACCTCAGCTTTGTGAATGACTCCTTTGGCATGGCGCTCAAGGGCAAGCTCACGCCCCACCGCGAGGCCAGCCACACCGAGCTGCGGGGCCAGGCCGACCTGCAAATTCATTTAGAATTGCCGCCGCCGATTAGCTTTATGCCCGCTGCCATGCTCGATTGCGCGGGCAAAACGTTCCTCAGCGGTATTTTGGCCACTATCAAACACCGCATCGAACGCCAGCTCACTGAAGATTACCGGGCCTGGGTGAGGGCCAATCAGGCCCATGGTCAGACCAGTGCTGGTGGTGCTCTGCGGAGCCGTCCGGTGCAGGGGTAGGGGAAATGGGCTGGGGCGCACTGTATGGGTGGGTTGGGGCGCATTGCTGTGCGCCCGTACGGCTGGGTTAGCGGGTGGTTTTTGGGGTGATGAAAAGGCGATCGCCCACCTTTAGCCCAAACCGTTGCTGGGCGCTGCCCTGGTTCACCGCAATTTCTATAAACCCGTGGCTGCCCACCAGCGCCAGCGCTGCTCCTGGGTCAACCTTGCCATAGGTTTTAGCTCCGGGCAGGGTGGCTGTGCCCAGGGTGAGTTGCCAGGGGCCAGAGGCCACAGCGCTGGCGGCGATGGTGGTGGCGGCGTTGCCAAAGCGGTCAATGTATTGCACCGAGCCTTCCCAGCCGGTGGCTGTAGCTAGGGGAGGTGTCAGCGGCAGCCGCACCAGAGAGTCAGGGGCGATCGGCGATCCCAGGTTGCCCAGAGCGACTCCGTTGGCCAGGTGGGCCGCTGCGGGGGCAAAGATATCGCGGCCGTGAAAGGTGGCGCTGGGGTGGGGCACTCGCCAGAAGTTGGGGTCAGTCAGCTCAACGGCATTCAAAGTGGGTTCATTTTCCAAGACGCCGCTGAGCACCCCGTTGTCTGGCCCGACAAAAAAGCCTTGGCAGGTCTGGAGGGCGATCGCCCGACGACTCGTCCCCACCCCCGGATCGACCACCACCAGAAAAATAGTGCCGAGTGGCAGGTAGGGGCAGGCGCTGAGCAGCGTAAAGCGAGCGGCGTAGAGATCCTGCGGCGGCAGGTCGTGGGTGAGGTCAATCAGCTGAGCCATGGGGGATAGGGTGGCGATGACGCCTTTGATCACGCCCACGTAGCTGTCTTGGGTGCCAAAGTCGGTGATCAGGGCAATGGGCATAGCGGGGCTGTAGAACCGGGAATAACCAAACAGGATTTAGCATCAGTCATTTATGGTTCTGCCTGGTAGTCGCCAGATTTGCCGCCGGTTTTTTTCAGCAGGCGAATGCTGCGAATTTCGATGGATTTCT
>JBBSLR010000620.1:0-1982 GCA_038255045.1 Phormidesmidales cyanobacterium | reverse complement strand
ACGAAGGACTTAGATTTTGCAGGGATTGATGAAGGAAAAACCCATCTTAATCACCTGCTGTGCCGCTGGTGGGGCACTGGTTATGCTCACGCTGCTGGTGCGATCGGGCAATGGCGGCCATCCTACGCTGCCGCCGCCGCCGCCCAGCGCCGAAAGCCTCAATATTCAAACAGTGCCGGTGCCGCCGCCCCCCGGTGTGGGCCAAGAAATCTTGCAAGACCGCATGGAGCGCGACCTGACCCGTCAGCAAGACCTGGTCAGCAGTTTGCAAGACGAACTCCGCGCTCAAAAAGACCTGGCCGATAGCCTCAAGACCCAGCTCGAACGGCAGCAGGCCGAAACCGACAAGGTGCTTGAACAGCTCGACACCTACCAGGCGGCGGTGGAGTCGATGACCTCTCAACAGGTGCGGCTGATTGAGTCGATTCCTCAGAACAACGAAACCCAGACCATGATTCTCTGGGGGATTTTGGGGCTGTTTATGATGCTGATGCTGGGGGGTGGCACCGCCTTTGCCATCATTGCCCTGTGGCTGATGCACATTCAGCGGCGCACCCACCAGCCGCCGCCGATGATGTACCCCATGCGCATGCCGCCCAGCCCCTACTACTACGAACGGCAACCCCTGCCGCCACCCGTGCAGCATCAGCCTTTTGTGCAGTACGACGTCAGGCCCTACGAAGACTAGCTGGGCATAGGGCCATCGAGAACGACTTACTCAACCTTGCCCATGCCCCGCCCCACCCTCTATGTCGCCATCACCAACCACGGCTTTGGCCACGCCACCCGCGCGGCTTCTATCGCCGCGACGGTCAAGGCCATGGAGCCTGAGGTCGATGTGGTGCTGGCTACCACAGCTCCCCGGTGGCTGCTAGACGAATATCTGCCGGGAGATTACGAATATCGCCAGGTGGCCTTCGACATTGGGGTGATTCAGCCCGATAGCTTGACGATGGATTTGCCCGCTACCCTAGCCCAGCTGCAAGCTATTCAGGCCCATCGGCAAGAAACTGTGGCGGCTGAGGCTGCGTATCTCAAGCAGCGGGGAGTGAATCTGGTGCTGGCGGATATTCCGCCGCTGGCAACGGCGATCGCCCACGCGGCCCAGATTCCCTGCTGGATGGTCAGCAACTTTGGCTGGGACTTTATCTACCGAGCCTTTGGCCCCGAGTTTGCCGACATTGCCGACTGGATCGCAGATTGCTTTGGCCAGTGCGATCGCCTATTTCGCCTGCCCTTTCACGAACCCATGACCGCCTTCCCAGTTGTCGAAGCCGCCGGGCTAACGGGGGGCACCCCCCGCTATGCCCCAGAGGACCTGCGCCAGCGGTTCAGCCTCCACGCTCCCCAGGCCCAAACCGTGCTGCTCACCTTTGGCGGTCTGGGGCTTCAGGCGATTCCCTACGACGGCCTGGCGCGGTTCCCTGACTGGCAGTTTCTCACCTTTGACCAAAACGCCCCTGATCTCCCCAATCTGTTTAAGCTGCCCAGACAGGGATTTCGCCCCGTCGATGTCATGCCTCTGTGCAGCCGATTGGTTTCCAAGCCAGGGTTTAGCACCTTTTCTGAAGCCTGTCGTCTAAATCTGCCGATTGTCACCATTCCCCGCAGCGACTTTGCCGAAGGCCCCATTTTGGTCAACGGCCTCCAAGACCACAGCTGGCACCAGGTGCTGACCCCAGAGGAATTCTTCCAGGGCAAATGGGATTTTTTGCACCAGCCCCTACAGCCGCCCCGCACCACCAAGGCGATCGCCAAAGACGGCAACCACCACATCGCCAAGGCGATCGTCGATTACCTATCTACCCCCCTCTAAACCCACCGCCCGTTCAATCCAACCCGATCTCTCACCCCAGGCGGCGCTGAAGGGTGGGCTGAATGGAGGAAACAATTAAAAATATAAAAAACAGGCTGATGACGTTCATGGGTAGAAGAATAGATACAGCATCGGTGCCGGTATCCCGGCCGGCAATCTTTCGGTT
>JBBSLR010000619.1:0-1995 GCA_038255045.1 Phormidesmidales cyanobacterium | reverse complement strand
GGGGCTGATGTGCTGCTCATGCCCGGCGACCCAGAAGGGGCGATCGCCGCCGTGGTAGAAGCTGTAAAGCTGGGCCGCATTGACCCCGAGCGCATTCTCGCCAGCGTCGAACGCCTCTGGCGAGCTAAGCAAAAAGCCGCCCCAGCCCTGCTGCCCGACGGGGCTGGCCACGCCTGGGAGCACCTGCCGCCGCCCCCGGTGAATCTGAGCGCCCTGGCCCAGCCCGCTACCCGGCAGCTCGCCGCCGACATTCTCACCGTGTCGATGACGGTAAAGGAGCCTGTAAAGCACAAGGGAAAGGGCCAGATAGCGCCCTGCACCGCCGCCGCCCCCGGCGACAACATTGTGATGGTCGACGATGCGATCAGCTGTCGCTTTTTAGACCCCACGGCGGCGGCGATCGCCTACCCCCAGCGCCACCATTACCAGCTCAAGCTGCTCGACACCCAGGGCTGTAAACAGCGGCCCTCAGGCGATTTGCAGCCCAGCCTGGTACAGATTTTTGTGCGGGGCAACCCCTTTCGCGGGTCGGCCAGCCTGATGCGCCTGGCCACGGCCTGGCTCGATGCTCTGCAAGCCACTAACCTGCTGCGGGGGGTGGTGATCTACGGCAGCCCCTACGCCTTTGAGCAGCTTCGGCCCCGCCTGGGTGACATTCCCCACGGGTTTACCTACGGGCAGATGCCCCTAGCCCAGAGACTGATTTTGACCAAGTTGCTGCCCACTGGGACGACCGTGACCCGCCGCCGAGAGTTTACAGATTAGCTTGATGCTTACCGGCCAATCGCCCCGCCTCAGGGCATTTGGCTCTGCCCAAGAGGGCCTGGGTAAACGAACTCTAGCCCCGGTTGAGCTGCACCAGTTCCTGTAGCGAGGCCAGCAGCCTAATCTCAGCCGATTGAAGGGTGTTGGCCGCTGTCAGCCCGAAGGTCCACCGCACATTGACGGTAAATAACCGGGTTTTAACGCGGCCTTTGACCACGACGCGGTGGCTACCGTGCTCCATTGGCGTGGTTTCTACCTCAACCGGGGTGGCCTGCATGGCGATCGCCTCGGTTCGCAGGTAGGTGTAGATCGCCTCGCTGCCCACAATGGGGGCTTCAAAGGGGGCCAGCAGCACCCCATCGGCCCCAAACAGGGCCGCTACGGCGCGGTAGTCGGCGGCGTTGAAGTCGGCAAAGTAGCGCTCGACCACGGGGGCGATCACGGCCAGGTTTAGGTCTGCTTCAGCGGTGGGAGTCGCCATCGTCATGTCTCTAGGGATGAGTCGCTGGGGGTGAGTCTATGAATGGTTTCAACATAGATGACTGGCCGCGGTGGGGCGTCTGTCCTGGGGCAGAGGCCGCAACCGCCGGGTTTTTAGTCGTGACTGCGATCGCCCCAGGCCCAGGCCATAGCCTAAGGGAGCCATTCTGGGGTTAGATAGATTTTGATACCTGATCTATAACCCCCACCGAGGAGCCAAAGCCGTGACCCAAGCCATGCCTGCCGCCCCCGCCGACTGGTCAGCGCTCTTGCAGCGTTTAATTCTGGGAGAATCACTCACCCAAGCGCAGGCCGAAACCCTGATGCGCGGCTGGCTCAGCGAAGCCATTCCCGAAGTGGTGTCGGGCGGGCTGCTGGCGGCGCTCCAGGCCAAGGGCGTCTCTGCAGCAGAGCTGGCGGGCATGGCGCGGGTGCTCCAGGGGCAGTCCCTCGGCGGCGAGGGCAAAATTCACCACGCCAGCCCCTGCATCGACACCTGCGGTACCGGCGGCGACGGGGCGCACACCTTTAATATTTCGACCTGTGTGGCTTTCGTGGCGGCAGCGGCGGGTATTCGGGTGGCCAAACACGGCAACCGCTCCGCCTCTAGCAAGGTCGGCTCTGCCGATGTGCTCGAAGCCCTGGGGGTCAACCTGGGGGCCGAGCCAGAGCGGGTGAAAGCGGCGCTGGATGAAGTAGGCGTCACGTTTCTGTTTGCCCGCGGCTGGCACCCGGCGATGAAGGCGGTGG
>JBBSLR010000618.1:0-1996 GCA_038255045.1 Phormidesmidales cyanobacterium | reverse complement strand
TGAGGTCTTGCTGCATCCATAGCGAGTTATCAAACATCTGCCAGCTCTGGCTGGGGCAGGTTTTGATTTGAGCTAGGGCCACATCGGCATCGTGGAGCCAGTCGTTGGCGTTTTGGTAGTGGCCGGGGCCGAGGGCAATGCCGATACTGGCATCGACCTGTACCTGCTGCGGCAAAAACGGCTGGGTAATGGCGGCATGCACCTGCTCGGCCAGATCAATAGCCGTAGAGCCGGTGGCCATGTCTTCCAGAAAAATCACAAATTGATTGCCGTCTAGGCGGGCAACGGTGGCCTGGGGGCCAACCTCGGCCCGGAGCCGGGCCCCTAGCTCAGTCGGCAGGTTGTCGGCTAGGTCTAGGGCCTGGGCGCTGGCGCTCAACTCGGCCATATTCACATCGATCAGCAGCAGCGCCATTAGCCCGTGGGGGTGGCTGTGGGCACGGGCTAGGGCATGGCCCACACGATCGAGCAACAGCTGTCGGTTAGGCAGGCCGGTGCGGGCGTCGTAGAGCCCTGGCGTTAGCAGCTCGGCTTCGCGATCCTTAGTGCAGGAGATATCCCGCAGGGTGAGCAGGGCAGTGCCTGGCCCTGGCCCGGCGTAGGGGCAGGTGGTGACCGCTACCCAGCGGGTATGGGCGGGGGCACCCACTGCCAGCAGGAGCGCTTCGTTGTGCAGGTGCTGGCCCGCCAGCGCTCGACTGAGGGGAAGTGCTGGGGTAGTAAGGGGCTGGTGGTGGCAGTCTAGCAATTGGTAGGCAGCGGTTTCACTGGTTTGACCGAGGCCAGCTATGCCCCCCGGCAGCAGGCTCTCAGCGGCGGCGTTGCAAAACACCGGGGTGCCGGCCTGGTCAACCACAATCACCGCCTCTGGCAGGTGGCTGAGCACGGCCAGGTACATCTCAGGATTTGGGGAGGAGGGCTGTGGCATAGAAGCAGCGGCAACGAAACGGAGGTGATGCAAGGTGACGGGATGGAGAATGTTGGGGGCGGTGGGGTCAGCCCCCCTGCTAGACGGCGATCGCCGCCCGTTGGCCCAGTCGGCCCAAAATGCTTTTGCTTACGCCGCCAGCCCCTTTAAGGCTGCTAGACTACCCCAAAGACTTCATCACAGACAGATTTGCCAATCTGCGGCAAACCTCGATAAAACTTGTCTGTGAAACTTAGAATAAGCTGCTGTGAAGGGTTTGTAAGTACCCTCTAGGTTACCCACTGGGGTCATTTCAGTAGCGTCCCCAAGACATACACTTAGGCTAGTACATTGGTGTGGTAAGTTTCCGTGACACATCGCCGTGGCAAATCCATGGGACAAATCTACAACTGTGCGGGCTGGCCAGACCCCTAAAACCTGGTGATATATAGTTCTATCGCAGGCCATCGGCGACCCGTTAGCTAGCCGAAAAGCTCTGGGGCTGGAGCCTGTGGGGCTAGGGTCTAATTACCAGGCTGACAACGAGATGCTGAGCAGCATGGAGCAAGCACTACTAGGGGGGCGATATCAGGTTGTCCGGCGGCTGGGGTCAGGGGGGTTCAGCCGCACTTTCTTGGTGAGTGATATCCACCTGCCGAATCATCCCCGGTGCGTGATCAAGCAGCTCAAAGTGCAGGACAAAGACACCGGCACCCTCGATATGGCGCGCCGCCTCTTCGATACTGAGGCCAGGGTGCTCTATCAGTTGGGTAACCACCCTCAGATTCCTGCTCTGATGGCCCACTTTGAAGAAGATCAGGAGTTTTATCTGGCCCAGGAATACATTGAGGGCAGCCGCCTCAATCGCCAGGTGGAGGAGGGTAAACCCTGGTCAGAAACGCGAGTGGTGCTGCTGCTACAGGAGGTGCTCGAGATTCTTTCTTTTGTGCATCGCCAGCAGGTGATTCACCGCGATATCAAACCCTCTAACCTAAGTCGCCGCCACCGCGACGGCAAGATGGTGCTGATTGACTTTGGGGCCGTGAAACAGGTGACCTCTTCGCCGCTGCTCGATGCCGAAACCGGGGC
>JBBSLR010000617.1:0-1999 GCA_038255045.1 Phormidesmidales cyanobacterium | reverse complement strand
TGGCTGTCGAATACAGCAAAATCTCCAGAACGGTGATGATTTGCCGGTCTTCGGCTACGACCACCAGGGAGTGAACTCCCTGGCTGATCGCTCAAGTCTGCTAAAGCAGACTGGGGTAGTCGGCCTTCAATCCTCTTCAGAGGATTTTTGCTTTGAGCCTGGGACTTTCAGTCCTAGGCTCAGCGGCCAATCTGGCGATCCTGACCTTCGGTCTGGGCCACCTTAACAGGGGTAGGCCAACACCATCAAGTCTCTAGCTTGGCTATGCCTACACCTCTGCGGCTTAACCTTGATGAAATTTAGGGCTGTGGAATTCGGATTTGCTCTACATCATCTTCTACGACCACGGTTGGCACGACCACAACCGGGATGGGGCTGGTTTCTAATACCGATTGAGATACTGACCCTACCCGCAGCGCTTCTAGCGGGCGATCGCCCCCCTTACCCATGACAATTTCGGCCACGCCGCAGGTCTGAGCGGTCTGCACAATGGCTTCGGGCACTGGGCCAGCGGTGGTTAAAAAGCGATGGCGAATGTCGGCCAGCAGCAGCCTGGCTAACTCTTGCAGCTGATCCACCGCGCCGGGGTCATCTACCCGGATCACGTGCAGCACAATGACTTCGCCATCGCTGCGGCGGGCGAGTTCGGCGGCTTTGATCAGCACCGGGCGGGCCAAAGGCGAGGTATCTACCGCCGCCAGCAAGACAATCTGGCGGGCAACGGTGACTTTGGTGGGGTCCACCTCTCCCCGTTCTAGCAGCCGGGGCGCAAAGGTCGGAATCGCCCAGGCCCCCAGGGGCGCAGTCACCAAAATCGACAGGGCCGAGAGGGCCAGAATAATCTCGCCGCCCGCGATCCCCTGGGCCAGGGGAATTGCCCCGATCGCCGCTTGTACCGTCGCCTTGGCCGAGTTGCCCGGCAGCAAAAACAGCCGTTCTCGCCAGGTCCAGTTGCTGCCCAGGGTAGACAGATACCAGCCCAGCGATCGCCCCACCAGGGTACCAATGGCCAGCACCAGCAGCCCTAGGCTCAGGGTATCGCCCAGCACGCTGAGCTGAATGCTCGCCCCCAGCAGCACAAAGAGAATGATCTGCGCGATCGCCCAAAGACTGTCAAAGCCGCCCCGCAGCCGCCGCGCCAGGGGGGCATCTAGCTCGATCAGAAAAAAGCCGGTCACCATCACCGCCAAATAGCCCGAAAACACCGGCCAGTCTTCTGCCACCACCACCAGTAACAGGGCAAAACCCGCCGCCACCAGGGCATCTTGCCCGGCGTTTTGAGTCCAGTTTTGCTCGGCCAACAGCGACACCAGCAGGCGCGCCGTCAGCCACCCCAGCAAGACCCCCAGGGTGATTTGGGCAATGATTTGCACCGGCAGCAGCTGCACTGGGGTGAGGGTGAGACCGCCCGGTAGGGTAACCGTGGCCGCCCCCTGGCTGAGAAACGCCAGCAGCAGGCTAAACACCAGCAGCAGCAGCACATCCGATAGGGCGCTGCCGGTCAAAATTGCGTCGGGGATGCCCTTTTTAACCCCCCAGCCCAGGCTTTTGAGCCGCAGCATGGCGGGCACAATCACCGCTGGCGACTCGGCCCCCAGCACGCAGCCCAACAGCAGCCCGGTGGCAAAATCAAACTGAAACAGCGCCATGGCGGCAATGGCAATGGCGATCGCCTCGCAGGCGGCGGGCAAAAACCCCAGCCGCAGCGCCACCGACCCCTGCTGGGCCAGCTTTTCGCGATCGAGGCCCAGGCCCGCCTTCATCAAAATCACCATCACGGCAATGGTGCGCAGCCCGTCTGCCGCGTCTAACACCCCTGGGCTGATCACATTGCCCACCTGGGGGCCAAGCACCATGCCCACCAGCACCATGCCCACTAGGGCCGGGGCCTTTAGCCGCCGAGCGATCTGCCCGACAAAAAAGCCCATTAGTAAAATCCAAAGAATGCTTTCTAACACTGCTTTCTACCCTAGGGCCACGCTGAGGTTGAATCGGTTGA
>JBBSLR010000616.1:0-2012 GCA_038255045.1 Phormidesmidales cyanobacterium | reverse complement strand
CTAACAGCAGCGCAAAGTAGGCTCCGTAGAGGTGCAAAGGGCGCAGCTGGGCTGCGGGCGACTCTTGCCAAGAGCGGCGCTGAATGCTGGGCGGGGTAAAGAACTGGCTGGCCAGGGTTTCGCCGTCGAGCTGAAGCACGTCACCGTAGCGGCGAATTAGCCCACGAATATACACAGGCTCGGGCAGACTGTCGAGGTCGCCCTGCTCGATCGCCGCTAGCAGGCTGGGCCGAATCAGCGTCTTGGCCGCCATCACCTCAAGAGCTAGCCCCTGCTGCTGCCGCGCGGCCCGTAGCAGGGTGCCGAGTTCTGAAAGCTGCTCTCGGTAGAGAGCATTGGGATTGACCAACTCTTTTGTCTTCATATAGAGAAATTTTGGCTCAAGATGATGGATGGCTAGCTGATGGCTAAGGTAGACGGCCTGGGGAGGCTGGGGAGACCGATGACTCAGCTAATAATGCCTCAATTTCAGCAGATGATAAAGCCCTGTAAGCCCCTACCTCTAGGCGGCCCAGGGAGACCGAACCAACCGCAACCCGGTGTAAGTCTAGCACCCGATGCCCTAGGGCCTCAGCGACTCGACGAATTTGCCGGTTGCGCCCCTCTTGGAGAATAATCTCCAGCTGAGTGCGGTGGTTGTCAGCGGCAATCACCCGGACGCGGGCGGGTCGAGTGGGCCGGTGGTCTAGCTCAATGCCCTGACGCCAGGTGGCTAGAGTTGCGGGTGAAACCGGCCCTTCTAGGCGCACTACATAGGTTTTGGAGACATCGTGGCGGGGATGGGTGAGGCGAAAGGTAAAGTCGCCGTCGTTGGTGAGCAGCAGAGCCCCGGTGCTGTAGGCATCGAGCCTGCCGACGGGGTGAATGCCGATGTTGTGCAGGTCGGGGGCCAGGGCGCTGAGCACGGTGGAGCGACCCTCGGGGTCGGCGCAGGTGGAAACCATGCCCAGGGGTTTGTGACGCAGCAGATAGTGCGGGGCGGGGCGATGGTTAGGCTGAATCGGCTGATGGTTGACCTCAATGCGATCGCACTGGGGGTCGGCTCGCTGACCCAGGTGGGCGACGGACCCATTGACCTGCACCTGCCCAGCCGTAATTAGCTCCTCGGCCTGCCGCCGGGAGGCCACCCCGTACTGGGAAAGAATTTTTTGTAGCCGCTCGGCCATACCTGGCACCAGTTACTGCGGGTAGCCCGCCGGGTTGGGGTTGACCCGCTCACCCAGTATGACAGCAATTACTGGAGACTGAGTATAAGTTCTCAATCGGGACGATTTAGTGTTTGTAATTTGGTGTTTGGATAAAATGCGGGGTGTGAGTTACGGGTTTGAGGCCAAGTTCTAGGCGGGGTTTTGGGCGGCGATCGCCCCCTTGGGCTGGTCTAACATGGCCTCAGCCGGTAGGTGCAGCTGTAGCCAGGCCCCGCCCAGGTCAGGGTGGTTAGCGGCGGTAATAGTGCCGCTGTGGGCCTCTACAATCTGGCTGACAATGGCCAGCCCCAGGCCAGAGCCGCGACTCACCGCCGGGGTTAACCCCGGGTCGGTGGGGGCTAAATCTGCCCCCGAGCCGCTGCGGGTGCGCGAGGGGTCGGCCCGGTAAAAACGATCAAAAATGTAGGGTAAATCCTTGGGGCTAAAGCCTGCCCCAGTGTCGATCACCTCTAGGCAGAGGCCGGGGCGATCGCCGCCGTCGGCTGGGGTCGCCCCGGCATTGCTCAGACTCAGACGGGCGTAGATGGTGGCATGGCTGGGGCTGTGTTTGATGGCGTTGTCGAGCAGGTTAAGCAGCACCCGATGAAACAGGGGCTCATCGAGGTTCACTAGGCACTGGGTGGGGCCTGCGTAGGCTAGCTCTAGCTCCTTGACCTGGGCCAGAGGTTCTAAGCTGACCCAGGCCTGCTGGATTGTCTGGGGCAAATCGACGGGCTTGAGATTGAGGCCCTGAAATTGATCCCCCTGGAGGCGGCTGAGGTTGAGCAGGTCTTCGACCAGGTTGCTGAGGCGAATGGTTTCGTT
>JBBSLR010000615.1:0-2021 GCA_038255045.1 Phormidesmidales cyanobacterium | reverse complement strand
ATTCAAAGTGTCCGTACACTTGGGTGGCTACCACAATGACTCGCAAAGGCCGCGCCCTGACGCTCTCGGTGTCAGACCAAGAAAAAGCACAGCTAGAGCAGCTGGCGCTGGCGTTTGACCAAACCTGGGGCGACCACCCCAATGTCTCGAAACTGGTCAAGGCCGTTGCCAACGGAGAACTACGGCTAGCTACGAATCACGACTGGGGGCGCGATCACATCAATGCCCTCAACCGCGCCCGCAACCTGTGCGTAGACCTGGGCTATTTGGCCGAAGCGGTGGCGATCGCCGAGCTGCTGCTAGAACGCAGTGAGATCAACCTGCCCCTGCGCCAAGAAATTCAAGCCTTTGTCGAGCGGCCCAGCACTCCCTGGCGCATGGAAATCGAGCGCTGCATCCGCCTCCAGCGTCCCTTTCGCCTCACCTACCAAGACGCCGCCGGTCGCCTGTGGAACTTCACCATTCGCCACGCCAAAATTGTCACCTACGAAGACCGCCAGTACCTGGAATGCTGGTGTGAAGAAACCGAAGGTAGCCGCGACATCGAGGCCCTGCTCCACAACTGGTCACTCCGCCTCGACCGCATTCCTGACGAAGCGGTGATTTCTCCGGCAGAGGGACACTGGCAACCTCAGCTCAGCACCATCCAGGTCGAGTTTTGGCTGCTGAACAGTCTGGCCTTTAGCTACCGATCCAAAACCGAAGCCGACCTGGTGAACGAATGGCTGCCCGACCAGCAGGCCCGCCGCATCGTGCGGCAGGTCAACCACACCTTCTGGTTCTTTCGCGAGGTGCGTCGCTATGGGGCCAACTGCATTGTGGTGGGGCCAGAGGAGGTTCGTGCAAGATTTGCTGAGGATGTTGCGCGGATGAATCAGCATTATTGCTCTAGCTAGCCCGTACAACTGCTGAGAAAGGAGCTTTAGCTAAAGCTGAATATCTTGGACTTTTCTTGGTGGCAGAGGAGCAGACTCACTCTGGAGTGGGGTGGATTGGTTGGCAATTTGATGGCTGGCTGTACCCCCGTGCAGCATAGTACCCATGGTCATGACGAAGGGCTAACGCAGTTGCCCCCTGCCGGAGGATACCCACATCGTCATTGGCCGACTCCCCTGCTGTTTGGCGAAAATTTCACCATCTAGGGGCAGGTAGAGGCTGATGTCTGCATAGGCGATAGTTACATGTTGGGGACGGCAGTGGTGCAGGTGTCGCAGCCCCACCGGCCCTGCTGGAGGCTGGCTCGCCGCTAGCGTATTGAAGATCTGGCGCTCTAGGTGAAGGCGAATGGCCGCACCGGGTGGTACTTTCGGGATTAGCCTATTGGCAGTTCCACAAACTCCAGGAATTCAAACGCAATCATCTCGCCCGCTTCCAGGAGCCGGAACGGTTCTTAAATGGCTAAACCGGGAAAGGATATTTCATTACTCGAAAAGAGCCGCACCCTATCCCTTTTAAGGTGACCGTTTGTACTATCAAGTCACCCCGATGGCCAACCTGAAAACAAGGAATGTGAGCCTTAGCCCGTTTTATCCTTGAGAAAAGAAAAATTGCGCAACCTTGATTGCAACTCCCAATTTGGGGTCAGATCGCTTAAACGACCGTATACCAAGAGGTAGTTCATCTGCTCACCGTGACAGGGGCAGGATGAACTAGGGGGAAATAACAGGCGGCCCGTTGCCCAACCTTATCTCTGTGAGGACTGGCATGTGCTGCTGACATAGCTCCTGGCCGTAGGAACAGCGGCCATAAGGCGACACACCTGGGGGGCAGGGTTGATGGGGCTGCGGGGTTCTCCGGTGAGGGGGATGGGGTGAGGCTTGGCCTCGAAGCTGGGAATGGCGGAAATTAGAGCCCAGGTACATGACGAACACGCGGTCGCACAGCAGCCGCACTACATTGAGATCGTGGGAGACAAACAAATAGCTCATGCCCGGCCGCTGTTTCAGGGCGGCGAATAGAGTCCCTATCCACCCAAAACACTCGACCTCAGCCCCTACTTGGGCATCTTATCGAACACCTCT
>JBBSLR010000614.1:0-2034 GCA_038255045.1 Phormidesmidales cyanobacterium | reverse complement strand
TTGAACCCGCCGCCACCGCCACCGAGCTGATGCCCTACCCCCAGTACCGCGAGCTGTGGTATCGGGAGATCGGCCAGCCCCTGGTGCCTACGCCCTCGCAGGTGGCAGTGCCCCCAGAGATCCCGAGCGATCCGCTGCCCGATCTAGGTGCCCTGGGGCACAGGGCCGATGGCAAGCCCATACCTCCTGCCAGCACCGCCGCTGCCCGTGCCCTGCTGCAAGACTTTCTGGCCGACAAGGCCGAGCGCTACTACTGGCAGCTGTCTTACCCCAGCGCTGAGGCCACCACCGGCCTCAGCCCCCACATTAAGTTTGGGGTGATCTCGGTGCGGGAGTGCGTGCAGACCATTCGCCAGGCCCCCGACGGCGGCGACAACCGGGTGCGCCGCAGCCACCAGCAGCTGATCTCGCGGCTGCGGTGGGGCAATGGCTTTACCCAGCGGTTTCGCTACCTGCCCCAGCTAGAGCTGCGATCGCTCTACCGCCCCTTCGACCACGACGGCTGGGCCTTTGACGGCGACCTCTACGCAGCTTGGCAGACAGGGCAGACGGGCTTCCCGATTGTCGATGCCGCCGCCCGCTGTTTGCAGGCCACCGGGGGCTATCTGGCTCTCAACTTTCGCACCCGCGCCATCTACGCCAGCTTTTTGAGCAACCTGGGGGGCATTGACTGGCGCTACGGGGCGCTGCACTTTATGCGCCACCTGATCGACGGCGACTGCCCCATCGACCACTACCAGTGGGCCATGCAGGCGGGGGTGACCCACTGCGTCGACAAAAGCTGGACCCGCATTTATCACCCCGGACAGGTGGCGGTGGACCGTTGCGACCCCGAGGGCGAGTTTATCAAGCGCTGGGTGCCCGAGCTGGCCGACGTGCCCCCGGCGCAGCTGGGCAGCCCGCCCACCCTGTCGGGCTACCCAGCCCCCATTCTCAACTACAAAACGGCCCGCCAGCGCCGGGTCAAGCAGCTCGAAGCCCAGCGGGGCCAGTTTCTCAACACCCCCAACCTGGTGCCGTTTTTGGCCGCCATGCCCGAGGATGTCACCCCCTTTGGCAGCGACCTCTACGGTGGCGAGGTGTCCTGGGCCGCAGAGTCAGTCGGCGAACTATTCCCTGCCGGGCTGACGCTGGCCGACCTTGACCCCGAGGCGGCGGCGGCCCTGCGCACCTGGTTTGTGGCCCACGTCAATATCTTGCCGCCCAAGGCCCGCCAGCGAAAACCCAAGTTCCCAAAAACTGACCCTAACCGGCGGCAGCTGAGCCTGCTGGGGGATCTGGATTGAGGTTAATTGGGGATTTTGGATGGGTCGCCTGAATAGATCAGTCAATTGCCTATTGGGTGTCGAGCTTGCCGCCGACAAAGGGGGTGTTCCACTGGGTCCAGTTTTCTTTGTTGAAGGGCGATCGCCAGCGCCGGATTAGGTTTTGCTCTAGGGCCTGGCGGGCCTGGCGAGCACGCTCCGCGTGGGGCCAAAAGCCAATATTCACCGCTACGGTGAACTCGTGGGCGCGGTGGGCCTCGATATAGCTGAGAATGTAGCGCTTGCAGTCGTGGACGCCCTTCCACCGCTGGTTTGACTTGACGGTTTCGCCCACGTAGAGCAGCAGATCGGCCCCGTGGTCGACCACAAAGTAGAGGGCGGGCACGCCAGACTCTTGAAACTGACCGCGCCAAAACTCTGCGTTTTGGGGCGAGAGGGAGAAGGGGTCGATGGTGTCGGCGGGGGAAACCTCGGCAATGTCGAAAAGCGTACCCTGGGCTACCGCCGGAACTGATCGCACCGTTGACTGAAACTGGGCCACCCGCCGCTTCCAGCCCTGAAGCTCGTCGGCGCCCATCGCCGCCCCCGCCGGGCGGTTGTAGGCCCAGGACAGATCCGCCGCCCGCAGGTCGGCGTCGGTGAGCAGCGAGGGTTGATAGTCGGCGGCCATAGAGCTATCGGTAGTGGTTTCGGCTTCCCATAATAGGTGATACTCCCTAGATGTGGAGGCTGATACGTTTTGAGTTTTGACTAGTGCGCTTCTGGGACG
>JBBSLR010000613.1:0-2036 GCA_038255045.1 Phormidesmidales cyanobacterium | reverse complement strand
GTAAATGCGAGTGATCGCCTGGTGGGCATTATCTCTCGCCGCGATCTCGACCTCGCTCTTCACCACGGCTTTAGCCACGCCCCGGTGAAGGGCTACATGGCCACCAACCTCAAGACCATCAGCCCCAGCACCCCCCTAACCGACATTGAGCACCTGATGGTGACCTACGACATTGGCCGCCTGCCGGTGCTCTCTGGAGAGAGCACCGGAGAATCCCTGGTGGGCATTGTCACCCGCACCGACCTGCTGCGCCATCTGCACCAGGGACAGGCTGCGCCGCTGACCGAGCCGACCCTGCTGCCCACCGCCGCCACCCTACAAAACGCCTTCGAAGTCAGCCTCTCCCCCGAGCTGCAAACGATTCTGCGGCAGATCGCCGCTGCCGCCCAAGCGCGAGGCTGGCACCTGTATTTAGTGGGTGGCGCCGTGCGAGACCTGCTGATTTGCGCCGATCGGGCAGCCCTGCCCGATATCGACCTGGTGGTCGATGGCTCAGCCAACGTAGCCGGTGCCGGAGTGGAGCTGGCCACCGCCATTAAACAGCGCTTTCCAGAGGTAGATTTGCAGCTTCACGGCCGCTTCCAGACCGCCGCGCTGGTGTGGCGCAAAGATCTCGATCACCCCCTGGCTGGGCTAATGGTCGATATTGCCACCGCCCGCACCGAGTTTTATCCCTACCCCGCCGCCAACCCCGAGGTAGAGGCCAGCTCCATTCAGCAAGACCTCTATCGGCGCGACTTCAGCATCAATGCCCTGGCCCTGCGGCTCACCCACCCTGGGGCCGGGCAGCTGCTCGACTACTTTGGCGGCCTCATCGACCTGCGCCAGGGCATCGTGCGAGTGCTCCACGCCAACAGCTTCATTGAAGACCCCACCCGCATTTACCGGGCGGTGCGGTTTGCGGTGCGGCTGGGGTTTAGCCTTGACCGTCAAACCGAGGGCTACATTCACAACGCCATGGCCAGCGGCGTCTATGCCCAAATGCAGCGCCAGATGAGACGCGCCCCCGCCCTCCAGGTGCGGCTCAAACAGGAGCTCAAGTACATTCTCGAGGCCCCCTACTGGCAGCGGGCGCTGACCCTGCTCGACCAGCTCCAGGCGCTGCGCTGTCTGCACAGCGATCTGGCTATGACCCCCAGTCTCTGGCGGCAGCTGCGCCGCCTCAGCCGCTGGGCCAACCACGGCCACTGGCCAGACCTAGACTCCCCCTGGCTACTGCGGCTCGAGGGGCTGCTGGCGGCGGTGCCCCCGGCGGCGCGATCGCCCCTGGCTACCGACCTACAATTGCCCGAACGCACCATTGATCGCCTAGCCCATCTCAACGATCTCGAACAGCGCTGGCAGTCCATGGTCATCGCCCAGCCCCGGCCCAGCGATCTCTACGCCGCCTACAGCCAGGCCGATCGCGCTACCCTGCTGCTGGCCAGCGCCCGCCACCCCCGCACCCTTGGCCCCACGATTTGGCAACATCTGAGGCATTGGGCCAATACCCCACCGCTGATGGACGGCCACCAGCTCAAGGCCCTGGGGTATCGACCCGGCCCGAGCTTTCGCCCCATGCTAGAGGCCCTGTTTGCCGCTCAGCTTGACGGCGACATTGCCACCCCCGCCGAGGCTCGGAGGTTTTTAGCCCAGCGCTACCCCCCGCAATAGCCAGAGAGTGAACCGGGGCGCAGAATTATTGGCACAGCTATTGGCACAGCCAGCCCCTGGCCGGGCGGTGGACAGGTTAAAGTAGCGAAGTTATTGCCCCCGCCCTGTCTCCCCTGTCTGGATCTATGACCCTAGCCGTCGGCACCACCCTCCAAAATGGCACCTACGTAATTGATGCCTGGGTAGCTCAAGATGCCATTGGCCCAATGTATCTGGCGATGGATGTACCCAAGGGCCAGTGGATACAGCTGCGGGTGCTGGGCAGCCTTGCCCCCCAGGCCTTGCCAGACGCTGCCGATCGCCAAGCTTTTTACCGATACCTAGGGCAGGTCTCTGACCTGAAGAATTCAACCTTCCCCCGTCGCCTCGGCGGCTTTGTAGAG
>JBBSLR010000612.1:0-2037 GCA_038255045.1 Phormidesmidales cyanobacterium | reverse complement strand
GTGATGCCCTCAAAGGGGGTGGCGCTCAGCTCAATGCGGTAGGCGTTGCCCTCGTTATTAACCGCCCCGGCGTTAAACGACGAGCGGGCAAACTCTCCGGTGACTTCGCCCAGGTCACCCAGGGGCCAGAGAAAGTCAACCCCGTAGAGGGTAAAGTCTTGAGCGCCCTGGTTTTCGCTCAGCACCGAGGCCCCGACCACACCGCCGCTGTCGCCCGCTGGTTGATATTGCAGTCGTCCGGCGTAGAGGCTGCCCCGGACGCTGGCATCTTCCACCTGGTAGGTGACGACAATGCGCCGCACCAGGGTGGTGCCCAGGGGGTTGAGGTCGACGGCGCGCACGGGCTGACGAAACAGCAGGGTGCCGCGATCGTAGTCGATCTCGTAGTCAACGCCCCGATAGAGGGGGGTGCGCTCTAGCACGGTGCCGGGGCGGTTAAACTCCTCGGCCTCAAGGAACACGTTCTCACTGCCCCGCAGCACCAGCCGCCGCGACAAAAAGTAGTAGCCGCTGGTGCCGTCGGGGGCGATCGTGTCGCGCTGGAAGGGCTGCACGTTGTCGCCGTACAGGGCAGTCAGCTGCAGGCCGTTGCCAAAGGTGTAGTTGCCCTTAAAGCCGTGCAGCTCGCGTACCGTGGCGGTGAACTGCTGCGATCGCCCCGCAAACTCCTGGGTACCATAGTCGCCCCACATAAAGTAGTCTGGCCCCGCATCGGGCACCAGCGAGTCTCGCTGGAACCGCAGATACAGACTGTCAATCGAGGGGGTGAGAAAATCGGTGGTGGAGCTGTCGCCGTACACCGGGTAGGTCTGGTCACAGGCCTGCACATCGCGGTAGAGACTGCTGCCATCGCAGCGGTCATTGAGGCCGCGGGTGTTGTTGTAGGCGCCCGTAAACAGCCAGTCACCCACGGCCCCCGTGGCAAACAGGCCGGTGGTAAAGCTCACCTCCACATCTTGGTTGAGGGAGTCGGGATTGAGGAAGTCTCTAAAACTGCCCAGCAGGTTGGTGCCGCCCCGGCCCACCCGAAAATCGACCACCCCAGAAATAATCGTGGGCCGCAGATCGGTGTAGAAGCTCACCTGGGTGGTGGCCTCTAGGGCCGGGTAGCCCTGGCGCAGGGTGGGGTCAAACTCCCGCAGAGTGCGGGCATCGATAGCGGCGCGCACGGTGGCAGGCTGGGCATCGAGGGTCGAGCGCAGCTGGGCCTCAAACTGGCCTTGGCGAGCCAGCACCTGAAACCCGGCCCGATCGCGATCGTAGTCGGCCCCGATAAACTCCCCGGCGCTGCTGGTCAGCGTCACCACCACATCGCCATCGAGGGGCTGGCCTTCAGCGGTCGTCACCGCCCCCACCAGGGTCAGCGCCGAGCGCCCGTTGGCCGGAATCTGCACCTCGCGCTCTGGGGTCAGGGTGAGGGTATAGGCCACCGCCTCGGGCTGAGGCACCACCGGCTGCAGCGGCTGGGTGGGCGGCGGGCTGAGGGGTAGCTGATCGCCGTCGAAGTTGAACTCGAACAGCTCTGAGTTTTCGCGCCGGTTGGCCAGGGGTAGGGCGGTGCCCGGTAGCTCAGTCGATTCCGTCGCTGCCGCTGGCAGATAGCCCAGGGGGAGAATGGTGGCGTCGGCGATCGCCGCCTCCGAGTTTTCCCACGGCAGCGATTCACCAGCAGCCCGCACCGATGGGGCGACCCCCGACGGCTCCGGCAATGGCAACGTTAGCCCGTCCGCCACCGCGCCCGGATTGCCCAGGCTCTCCAAATCCGCCGCGGTACCCAGCGCCTCAGGGGCAGCATGGCTCGGCGGTGCAACCCCTAGCGATCCCACCAGCGTGGTCAACAGCCCCAACCCCAGCGCACGAGAAGACAGAAACATCATGACTGCTCCTCCCCAATGGTGGGTGTAACGGCAATGTTCATGCGGCCCAGAGCGCCTGGCGACAACCGCACAAAGCGGGAGACGCTGTTTTCCTCAATGCGATAGAGGTTGGGGGCCAGGGTATAGCCCGGCAGGCTGTAGAGATCAAGCGTGCCAACCC
>JBBSLR010000611.1:0-2042 GCA_038255045.1 Phormidesmidales cyanobacterium | reverse complement strand
TGCTTGACCGCAGCGCCGCACCACCGCCAAAACGCTACTGAAACCTGAAGCGATAGCCAGCGTACTCGTCATTTTCGTACAAAATTACTAGCTGAACGGCGGGGTCCCAGGCCATGGGGTAGGCCTCCCGCTCTGACACCACCCCTGATCGCACCTGTAGCTGAGGCAGACTGCAATAGGGTTCGGCGACAATTTTGCGCACATTTTCCTTGGGGTCGCGCTCGGGCACCACCAGCAGCTTGGCCAGCTGCTCACGGCTGAGCTGGGCGTTGCTCTGCACAATCTTTTCGCACCCTGGGGAGGTCTGGGGGCGGGCCGCCGACAGCCAGCGGCGAATGCCCTGACCGTCGATGGCCATTAGCCCAATCGCCAGCACTAGCCCTCCGGCGACAAAGGGCTTGGCAGTAGCCAGAGCCACCCCGCCCCCCGACTGATGGGTTGAAACCATAATCTGCCTCCTAAAAAATCCAAAGCAAAAATCCAAAGCAAAAAGCAAAACCTGCTGGGCATCGAGCCAGTTGGACTAAACATGTCCTATCTAAACCAACCTCTCCTTTGAGGTCGCAACCTCGGCCCGGCGAACCTGCTGCTATAAGCCTCTGGCTAAGTGCTGGATTAGTACTTAGCCCGAACAGGCTAAAGCTGGCCGCCAATCACCAGCCCCACGACCAGCAAAAACACTCGCATGGCAGGGCCAAAGGCCAGATTGGGAGCCAGGGTAGCCCGGTAGAGGGCGTAGGCTGTGATCGCGGTAATGGCCGCCACCGCCACCGACCACAGGGCCGGGAATGCCGCCAGCAGCAGATTTAGCGCCAGGCGACCAATCACCCCGCCGCCAAGCCACAGCACGCTATCCACCAGCGACAGTTCACCGCTCCGGCCAGGGGCATGCCCGGCAGCGGCCCCAGCTTGGCGGCGGGTCGACCACTGAGTTACCCCTAAAACCAGGCTCCAGGCAATGCGCCCCAGCTCAGACAATAGCTGCACAGGCTCTTTGGCCAGGGTTAGCACATCGGTGGCCAGATTCCCCCACCTTGACGGCCCGGCCGGTGGCCCATAGGTGGCCCGCAGATGGGTGGCCAGCTGATCGGCATCCCTGGGGCGGTGCTCTGGGGGGGCGTTGATCGCCGCAGGAGGGATGCCAGCGGCAGGGTTAGGGGTGCGGTAGCAGAGCAACATGTTGCCGTAGCGATCAACCTCGGCGGCGGCCAGGGCAGCGCGGCTGAGGTCAACCGCTGGGGGAGAGACGGGCTGCCCCTGGGGAGAGAACTGCACCGGCAGGTGAGCCAAGCGAGCCTGAATGCTCTGGATTTCGGCGATCGCCCGCTCTTGCTCCGCCGACAGATAGTTGATCTTGTCGGCCATGGCGCTGAGGCGCTTGAGACAGGCCTGGGACGACACTGCTGCGGCGGAGTCAGGAGAGCCGTTGGCCGCCGCCTGGGGGGCAAAACCGCCGACGCTTTCGGCTCGCCACTGCAAGGCGTCTACGGCGACAGAGAAATCTACCCCAGGCCGCTGCCTGGTATCTGGCCCAGGGGGCGTCAACGGCAACTGCGGCCCACCGGCCCAATCGACCTGCACGCCGACATCGCCTTGATTTAGGGTATTGATCTTCTGAATGAGCTTGCTTTGAATGCTTTGCCGATCCATCGTGCGGTAGTCCTTAACGGAGAGCGAAGGTGAACCCAGAGGCGTTTCTCTAGCCCGACAAAACCCGAGCCTTGAAGCTACTGTCCATTGCACAGCAAGGGAATGGAGCCTTTGCGACAGTGTTAGTACAAGTGTATCATAGCTGTTCTGCTTTTGTACTATTCTCGTACTATTTGGGCGTGATCTTTGCCAGTAGGCCGTTTCAGCCAGCCCTTGAAGCTCTGGGCAGATCACCCGGCGCTGGATCTATGGCGCTAGGTCTAGCCTGCATTATTCATAACGCTAAGGAAATGCCCGTCATTCCCGTGGAAACGGGAATCTACGCGAAGCAACCTACTCCCGACTGGATTCCCGCCCCACGGCTTCGCGGGGGCAGGCACTGCGCGGGAATG
>JBBSLR010000610.1:0-2069 GCA_038255045.1 Phormidesmidales cyanobacterium | reverse complement strand
TTAATATGGATGACGACATCCGGAAAGGCTAATGGAGCTATGTTCCCTGAGTAGATTTTCTGCTCCGATTGGTAGTCGCCCTCTGAAGGATCTCGGTAGAGGATGACGCCGCGATCGCGCAGGTTGACCACCCAATAGTCAGCATTGAGTAGTACCAGGGGATTTAGCCTAAGACGTTGATTTAGCCTAAGACACTATGGTAATCGCGATACTTTGTCTCTGAATCCTGATTGAGCGCTACAGGTTGTCAAGAATAGCGTCTAGAACACTTTTGACTGACGCTTTTGAGTGAATTACTCACAGAGTTACTCAAACCGCTGGGCAGCGGCCAGCCAAGACAACAGGTCATAGCCCCCCGACCGATAGACCAGCAGGCCAACGGGCCACCCGGTTGCAGGGCTGGTGAGGGCTACCAGGGTTTGGGGGGCAAACATATCGCTGTACAGCACTCGATTGTCTTGGCTCAGAACCATGGTCTTGGGCGCGGTCGTCTCCACCTGCACCCGCCAGCTTTTGAGCTGATCTAGAGCGGCCTGATTCCAGGTCAGCACTCGTTCTGCTTGGCCGTCGCCCGTCAAATCTAGGCGGTGCTGGGTAGCCAGGGTGGTGGCCCAGTCTGGGGGTGGCGGGCCGCTAAAGATAGCGGTGGCGGCGGCGGCGATCGCCCCCGCATCAGGCACTTGCCCCTGGCTGGCATCGAGCCACATCAGCGCCCCCTGGGAAAACACCAGCGGCGGCGGCGACGAGGGCATCACCGCCGGGCCGGTGGCCAGCAGGATAGGATTGTCGCTGGCGAGCCTTAGCCCCCGTACGGTGAGGGGGGCGGGCTGCCCGGTGGTGGGGCTGACCCAGCGCAGAATCTGGGGAGCCGCCTGGGCCGCCGGCTGCACCACCGACCACGCCGCCGCTGGGTTAGCGCCTGGGGGCATGGTCAGACTGCCCCGCTGCCAGCCCTGGTCTTGACGCACAGCCCGCAGCTCTACGGCGTACCACTGGCCTAGCCCCGCGTCGAGGGACTGGCCCGGCGCGGCATACCCGGCGGGGGGCGCGGCGATGGGGTTGCCCTGGCCAATAAGGGCGGCTGCGGGGGCCAGAGCAATGGTTCCTAAGGGCTGGTTTGCCTCAAGATTATTGGCGGGAGTGGCGATCGCCTCCGCCCCTCCACCAGCATTTTGCTTAGCGCTGGCTACGGTTTGCCCTTGGTTAATGGTTAGGGCTGTGAGCACCGTAGCCAACCGCTGGCGCGCCAGGGCGGGCACCGGCTGACGGTCTAGCCAGTCTTGGGAGGCACCCGCTAGGTTGTGGGGCTGGGTTTGCTGGGCCTTGATCGCCAGCCCCCCCCACACATAGACGGCTGGCGGCGGGTCAGGCAGGGCGGCAGCGGCGCTGATGCGGTTCCACATCTGGCCTCGGTCGGCCCCCAGTCGACCGAGCACCGCCGGCACCAGACTGGGAGATTTTTCTAGCTGAGCCAGCGCCGCCTCCCAACGACCGTCAATCAGCAGCGCCAAAATGTATTGGGCTGGGGTTGACCAGTCTTGCTCGGCCTGCCGTTGCGTGATGGCGGCGTGGCGCTCCATCAGCCTCAGCTGCGCCTCCGCCGCCGGGTTCCACCCCTGGGCTAAGGCCGGTTTGAGGTCGGCCAGGTGGGCCTGGGCCTGGGGCCACAGCCCCCCTCGGGCCAGGCGCAGGGCCTGCTGGTAGGTCACGGCTTTGGCCCCAGCATCCACGGGCACCCGCAGCCACGACACCGGCTGCAGGCGCGGCCTTGCCCCGGCCATCACCTGCCAGCCGCGCAGCGCGGGTTCTAATCCCACGGTTTCATCAATGATTAAATCGCTCGGCCCGTCGCCGTCGAGATCGGCCCACTGGGGCGGGCGGTTGGCCGGGCTGCTCCAGGGTTCGAGCAGGGTAAGCGCCTGGTTTTGGGAGTTCTCCTGGGTTTGGAGCTCAACGTGGAGCAGCTGCCCGTAGCGCAGGGTGAGACCCTGCTGCTGCCAGGTGCCCTCTAGGGTGAGCCAGGTGCCGTCGCTGGCCCCAGGGGGAGACGGTAGCGGCACCACCTGCCT
>JBBSLR010000609.1:0-2077 GCA_038255045.1 Phormidesmidales cyanobacterium | reverse complement strand
TGGGGGTCGGGGTCATGGTTGCAAACCGCTGAATGTCCTGTGGTTATTGCATTCTCGCTGGTTTTTGACCCCGATTCCCTCTTCTCTTGTGAGATATCCGGGTTATACCCTAGGTCGCAATGTCATATGGAGGTTCTATCCTGATTGTAAGATTTTTGCATACCTGTGACTAATTCCCAATGACGAATCTTTCTCAGCCCCGGGTGATTTTCTTAGATGCCGTTGGCACCCTGTTTGGGGTGGCGGGCAGCGTCGGCCAAGTCTACGCCGACCTAGCCCAGCACCACGGCATTGCCGCCGACTCGGCTACCCTCAACCAGGCCTTTTTTCGCGCCTTTAGAGCAGCCCCAGAGATGGCCTTTCCGGGCAGCGACCCGGCGACCGTGCCCGAGCAAGAATACCTCTGGTGGCGGGTGATTGCCCAGCAGACCTTCAGCAGCGCCGGAGTGCTGGATAGCTTTGTCGATTTCGACAGTTTTTTTGCCGACCTCTACGCCCACTTTGCCACCGCCGCGCCCTGGGTGCTCTACCCTGACGTGCCCCCGGCCCTAGAGCGCTGGCGGCGGCGCGGCATTGCCCTGGGGGTGATTTCAAACTTCGACACGCGGCTGTATGCGGTGTTAGAAGAGCTAGGGCTAGACAGCTTTTTTAGCTCGATCACCATTGCTTCCGAGGCGGGGGCGGCCAAGCCCGACCCGCTGATTTTTGCCACCGCCCTGCAAAAGCACGGCTGCGAAGCCAGCCAGGCCTGGCACGTGGGTGACAGCAAAATTGACGACCTAGAAGGGGCTAGGGCCGCCGGGCTGCACAGTATTTTAGTCAAGCGCTAGGGCGAGAGCCACCGGGTTTCTGCTTGGCCATCAGCCAGATGTCTTGGCTAACCCTCGAAGAAACCCGGTTTTTAGCCTAGGTCGCATTGCCGCTAAACACCAGCTCCGCCGGGCCGGTCATATAGACACGGTTGTCGGCGGCGCGCCACTCAATGTGCAGCGGGCCACCGGGCAGTTCTACGGTAGCGGCGCGATCGCACACCCCGTTCAGCACCCCGGCCACCAGCGCGGCACAGGCCCCAGTGCCGCAGGCCAGGGTAATGCCCGCCCCTCGCTCCCACACCCGCATTTTCAAATAGTCGGGCCGCACCACCTGAATGAACTCGGTGTTGATCCGCTGGGGAAAGACATCGTGGTGCTCAAACTGGGGGCCGAGGGTGGCCAGGGCGATCGCCTCCACATTCTCCACAAAGGTGATGCAGTGGGGGTTGCCCATGCTCACACAGGTGACCTGCCAGGTTTGCGCTTCTAGGGTTTGCGCCTCTAGGGTTAGGGGCAGATCCACCACCTTCTCGCCCGCCGCTGCCAGGGTGGTCGGAATTTCCTGGGCCAGCAGGTGGGGCAGCCCCATATCCACCGTCACCTGGCCATCGGGCTGAAGGGTGGGGGAAATTGGCCCCGCCAGGGTGTGAATCCGGTAGGTGTGGGGAACCTGGGGGGCTTTGCCATCAATGCTTTCCAAGGTTTCTAAAAACTTGGCCATACAGCGAATGCCGTTGCCGCACATTTCTGGCTCTGAGCCGTCAGAGTTATAGATCCGCATGGTGTAGTCGGTGCCCCCCTGCCCCGGCAGGGCAAAGATCACCCCGTCAGCGCCAATGCCAAAGTGGCGATCGCACCAGGTCACCGCCTGCTCAGGGCTCAGCACCGGCTCTGGCTGGTGGCGATTGTCCACCAAAATAAAGTCGTTGCCGAGGCCGTGGTACTTGCTAAATTCCATAGTCAAATTCCATAGTCTGCGATCGCCTCCTAAGAGCACTCCATTATTGACCAAATTTACCCCATGAGAATAGGCAGTTGAACTTGTCACCCCTTCACCCCCGCTAGGGCAGACACATAGGTCTGCCCCTACGCACCCACCCCTCCACCCCACTCGCCTACTCGCCTACTCACCCACCCACGCCCCCGTGCTTTCCTTAACAAATTTCCCCGACCTGTCGCCTAACCCGACGGGAAAGGGTACCGTAAGACCAGCATGAGTTCACTGACCTAGCCCCATGTCCCAAGAGTTTGCCACTGGTTTTCCC
>JBBSLR010000608.1:0-2084 GCA_038255045.1 Phormidesmidales cyanobacterium | reverse complement strand
GGCACTGTCAACGTGATTCGTCACTTTGCGCCGCCCATGGTGGCGCAAAAGTCAGGGATTTTCATTAATTTTAGCTCGGGCTGGGGCCGCTCCACCTCGCCCGAGTTTGCCCCCTACTGTGCTACCAAGTGGGGCGTTGAGGGGCTGACCCAGGCGTTCTCGCAGGAGCTACCCGCTGGCATGGCGGCAGTGGCCCTCAACCCCGGCATCATTCACACCGAGATGCTCGAAACCTGCTATGTCGACGGTGCCGCTGCGTATACGCCCATCGCCACCTGGGCAAAGTCGGCGATCCCCTACATCCTTAGCCTTCAGCCGTCAGACAATGGCAAGGCATTGACCGTGCCAGCGTAAAAAAAACAAAAATTAAGGAATGTGGATTCGTTAAGGTGAAATTCTTGGGTAGGGGCGAACGGTTGTTCGCCCTCACGGAGAATCCAGCCGTCACAAGTTATTTAATCCACGATTCTAAGGAACCCCAGAATAAGGAAACTAAAGATCGCCCACTGTTTAGCCACTGTCTAACCTATGACATCGCCCCCAGAGAACCCTTTCTCAGTTTCCGAGCCATCGCCACCGCCCCGCCGCCCGCCCTGGGTTTTGATCGGCCTAGGCCTGGGCTGTGGGTGTTTGCTGGTGCCGTTAGTGCTAGTAGGGCTGGGGTTCACGGGCATAGTTTCCGCCGGTTGGCGCTGGTTTCAAGCCTCGGGAGCAAATCAAACCTACGAACTGGCCGTAGACCGCTTAGCCCACGATCCCCAAGCCGCTGAAATCTTGGGAGACTCGGTCACCTCGGGCTGGCTCCGCAAAGTTGTCAGTCGAGGCGGGTCGGAGGGGGCTGTGGCCTGTTTGCAGTTTCCGGTGTCGGGCCAGCAGGGCCGGGGACAGGCTTACGCCGAGGGCGCACCCCGAGGATCGACCTGGGAGTTACATTACTTGACGGTGGTGGTGGATGGGGGCGATCGCAGCTTTACCGTGGTAGAGCCTGCCCCCGGCGAGCCAGCGCGGCTGTGCCCTGACTTTGACCAAGAAGAAACCGATCCCCTAGAGCCAGACATGGAAGTCTAAATTGGCCCAGAGATGTAACCAACTACCGATACTCACCCATTTGGTGGAGCCGTCCTCTAATAGTCATAGCCTCTCACCCTGGCCATATTTAGCCGCTTGAGGAAACCCTGCCGTGAGTCATATCATCATTTCTCTGCCTGACAACCTCAAAGCCTACGTAGATGAGCAAGTCGCTCAAAGCGGTTATGCCTCTGCCGATGACTATTTCCTGGCCCTGGTGCAGCTTGACCAGCGACGACGACAGGCTAAAGAGTCCCTAGATAGCTTACTTATCGACGGGCTAGACAGCCTAGATCGAGGAGAAGGCCGCGAGGCCACCGAGATCTGGTGGGAGCAAGAGCGGCTCGACCTAATTCAGAGCCATCATAGCCGGTGCGATGCTTAGAATTATTGTCTCAGTTCAAGACATCCAAACCCTGCTCACCCGAGCGATATAGGTGTAGCGCTACCTCTTAGCGTCCAGCACATTACTCCTGTTCACAGCTGCCGATGCTCACCCAACTGGTCGAGCCATCCTCCCACCACTCTTTCTTCCAGATCGGGGCGTTGTGCTTGAGGGTGTCGATCGCATACTGACAGCCCGCAAACGCCTCAGCCCGGTGGGGGCAGCCCACCGCCACCAGCACGCTGATGTCGCCCACCGCCAGCTTGCCCGTGCGGTGGTGAATCGCCACGCGGGTGGCCTCAGGCCAAGTAATCCTAATTTGGGCCGCGATCTGCCGAAATACTTCTAGGGCCATCGGCTCGTAGGCCTGATATTCCAGCGCTATTACCCCTTTACCCTCGCTGTGGTTGCGCACCATGCCGCTCATCACCACCACCGCCCCATTGGCAGGGTTGTCGGCTGCCCCGTAGACCTCTGGTAGCGACAGCGGCGCAAAGGTGATTCGCAAACTATTGAGCAGACTGGCGGGGGCTAGAGAAACAGCAGCAGGTTGCATAAAGTAACGGTGAGATGTCGCAGAGACGGCACTGGTTTAATAAAACGTCGTCTACTGTAATGAACGGCAATGGTT
>JBBSLR010000607.1:0-2085 GCA_038255045.1 Phormidesmidales cyanobacterium | reverse complement strand
GGTGGCGGCCAGATATGCGGTGGGCGGCCCAGCTTCCCCCGCGTGAGGGTGCATCAGGAAACGCATCAATAAGCCTGAAAGCCTATCAGGGCAAGGGTTTTAGTTGGGCCATTTTTGATATATTGATCCACTTTTGCTATCAAAAGTGGATCAATACCCTATCAATCCGTGGCCCTGGCCCCGTGGGTGCGGTACTACGTGTCACCCACTGCCTGCCCCCAAACAGCGGCCCGTCGCAGTCGTCGCACCCTGAGACAGGGCAACGGCAGAATGCGGGTTTCGGGCTGTCTCACGGCGTCTCACCGACTGGCGAACGCTCCCAACGCCTGAAACCCTTATAAACCGTTGATTTCTACTAGACGAAATAGTAATTGTGTCTAGTAGAATGCGGGCAAAACAAAACCCCCGGCGCTAGGCCAGGGGCGATCTGTGAAATTCGCTACAGGGTCGATTCTACTATCCAAAGAAGGCGACCCAGGCCACGCATAGGCCCAGCCCGGCCAGCAGCAGGTAACCGATACGTGAAAGCCCCCAGATCATAGAGTTGGGCCAGAATGCGATCGCAACGATTAACAGGATTGCCCAGAACATAGCTAAAGCCCCTTGCAGATATCGGTGGTGTAATCAGAAATGCTAGGGTAACTGGCCCCGTTGTAGGTCTGGCGGCGCTTGTTATCCCACTTGTCTGGATTGCCACTGTAGTGGAAGCTCGCCAGCATCCTGCATTGAGTAAAGCCATCACTGGTCTTAGCCTGAATCGTAGGGAGTGCGGCGGCGGTGTAGCAGTGCATGATCTTGTCTTGCAGGTCAGGCGACCCCAAGAACTCAGCCGTCATCGGCACTCGCCCTAGGCAGCTCTTTGCGGTGCTGGCCATCGTGGCGGGCATAAACTGATATTTACCTAAGGCCCCGCTGTGGGGGTTGATGGCGCTGTAGCTATGCCCGGATTCTTTGACGGCAATGGCCTGCACGTACTGGTCAATGGGGAAGTCGCCCCCGGCATTTTTAGGCGCGGCCAGGGCTTCCTTGGCCCAGGTCTGCGGGTTGACCCACTGCCCACCCCGGCGGATCTTCCAGTCGAGGTGAGGGCCAGTAGAAACTGAGTCGGTGGGGCTAACCTTGGCCACGACCTGGCCAGCGCTGACTCGATCCCCCACAGCAACCATGATGGTGTCGATGTGCACCAGCTGGTGCTCAACTTCACCGGCCCAGTCTTTGCCGACGATGTGGACTTGTGAGCTAGCCCCGTTGGCGCTGCTGCCAATGCGACGAATCTCGGATACCTGCCCAGAGATCGGGCTAGCTACAGCAGCACCAGCAGCACCACCTGCTCGGGAGTCAAAGTCGATGCCGCCATGGGGGCCATAGCTGCGCTGGTTGCCGGTCTCAGGGCCAAACGATTGCCCCTGACTAGGCTTATAGTTCACCAGGTCTTGCAGAGTTTTGCCGACGATGGGAGAGGCGTAGCTCTGTCCATCAGCTGCGCGATCGCCTTGCCCCTCACCAGACAGCCCCAACCATTGAGCGGCCCGGCTCTGGCTCACCTGCTCCCACTGGTATGCGATGTGGTTGGCGGTGGCCAGCGTAGGAGGGATGGCGATGGTCACTAGGTAGATCCCCCAGAGAATGCCGACCTCTGCCCAGGTGGTTTCTTTAGCCAGGCGCTTGGGGTCGAGGCGCTTCTCTAGACCATTAAGCTGGCGTTCAATGCGGCGAAACCCATCGGGCTGTTTGGCTTTTGGGGCTGCTTTAGGTTTGGGCTGGCCCTGGGGGCGGGGCTTGGTTGCAGCAGGGGGCGCGGGTACCTCGAACGGGTTAACGTCCCACTCAATACCTGGCGGCTGTAGTGGGCTTTGGTTGGCACCTTTGGCAAACTGCCCTGTTGAGGTGTGACGCCACCGGCCCGCCAACTCATCCCAGCCGTAGTTATTAGGGGTTGCTGCTGTCATCGGACTCGCCCTTAATGGTGTCTACCAATCCGTCGCGGGTTCCCTCAAAGTCAACCGAGGGGCGGCCCCCATTCCACTGGATGACGTTTAAGTTTTTGAGCATGAGCACCGCCAGCAGGCCCACGCATAGGAATTT
>JBBSLR010000606.1:0-2087 GCA_038255045.1 Phormidesmidales cyanobacterium | reverse complement strand
GGGGTCAATGCCCTGGGCCCGCAGTAGATCGGCCAGGCGATCGGCCCGCTGACGCTCGGTTTCGGCCCGCTGGCGCTCTGCCTCGGCCCGCTGGCGCTCTGCCTCGGCCCGCTGGCGCTCGGTTTCGGCCTGTTCTGAACTCCACAGCAGCAGGTTACCGTCGGCATCCCACCAGCGCAGCCAGCTGAGGGTTTGGGCCAGGCGTTCTCCGTACCAGACCCCTAAAAACAGGTCTAGCGGTTCAATCCAGAATCGTCCGGTGGCATCGGGCTGTTGCAGCTCATAGCGGCCGTTTTGCAGCTGACGGACTTCTAATCTGGCCCTCTGGGGGGCGTAGATTATATAGGTGGGCACCTGCAAAATTTGTTCGTAGAAGTAGAGCTTGCCGTAGGGCACAATTGACCGGATCGATAGCTCGCCATTGTCATCGGCGGAGAGAAACTCCATGACCACGGATACCGGGTCACCCTCTAGCCTGGGGGTGTAGCTGCGGCGTACCATGCTCTCGGGCAGCAGATTTACCCGAGGCACATAGAACCAGTCGGGCGCTTTGACGACGGTTTCCCCCTCTACCCCGGCCACCAGGCCAAAGTTAGAGCCAATTAGCATCTCGGGCTGAATGCGCTGGGCGGCACCGAGGGCATCGGTGAGAGCGGCGGCCAGGGGCGGTTGTTGAATATTTTCCACTGGGTCGTCGATTAGCTGAAAGTCATCGGGCAGGGGTGGCCAGGTGATTGTCGGGCCAGTGCGGGGCTGTGCCTGAACCATAGCAAGCTATTCCTAGGCGGGGTAATGATCGGCGATGGCGCTCATTCGTCTTTAAAATTGACCAGCGTAAGATTAAACGAAAATAGCGCTGATTTGTCTCTCAGTTTAGCTTGGCAGCGGGGCCTCAGCCCCGCACAAATTCGCAACCGGTGGATAGACTAATGCAGCATCCCAGCCGCCACGTGTGGGATTTTTGGTACTACTTTGACCCTGAAGCGGGGCTGTTTCATGTTTTTTATCTAAACGCCGACAAAGCCTTGGTCTCCTCGGGGCAGCATCACTACACGGCCTGCGTGGGCCACGCCACTACCCTAGATTTTGTTGCTATCAACTGGGGCGATCGCGACAGCTTTAACGTCCTCAACCCTCCGGCAAAACACTGGGCAAACACCTGCCTGTGGAGTGGAGATGTGATCAAAGTCAAGCACGGCTATCTGATGTTCTACACCTCAAGGGATCGCCGCCAAGACGATGGCCTGACCCAAAGCATCGGCGTCGCCTACGCCAGCGATTTATCGGCTCACCAGTGGCATTTTTTTGACACCCAGCTAAAGCCAAAATTCTTTTATCAGCCTAGGGGGCTGGCGGGCGATCGCACCATTCACGCCTGGCGCGATCCATTTTTGTTTCGGCGGCGAGGGAGCCAGCAAATTTTTATGCTGGTGTCAGCCAAAACGGTGAGTGGCCCGCTCGGCCAGAGTGGCGCTATTGCCCTGCTGCAAGTCGCTGACGGCGGGTTTGCCCAAGCAGTGCGCGGAGAGCAGGACTGGCAATATCTGCCGCCGCTCTTAGCACCCTGTGGTTACGCCGAAATGGAGGTGCCCCAGCTCTATCGGCAGTCTGAGGGGAGCTATGAGCTGGTGTTCTCATGCTGGTCAAAATACGATTTTTCACCGCTGACGGCGGGCGGGTTTCAGGGCATCACCACATCCAGGCTCTGGTCTGAAAGCGGCGATCGCCTCGACCTGCCTTTATCGAACCCAGCAATCCATACGCTGAGCCCAGAGGCTGAAGGGCTCTATGCCTGTCGCATTGTTCCTGAACTAGGCGGCGAAATCATTGGTTTTGACATCCAGTCGGGCGGCATCCGCCGCAGCGGCATTCAAACCCACCTGGCCCCAGTAGATCGTGACTTCTCTGATCTGGCAATTTTAAAACAACCCCGCAATCTAATTAGGTTCCCCCACCTACCCCCCCACTCCCTACCCCCAACCGACTGTAGTAGGATCTGGACATCCCCGCGCCAGCACCCCACCTAATGCAGAACTCCGGCTTATTTCGCAGCGCCCAGCGGTGGCTATCTCGCACCCCGGAGCGAT
>JBBSLR010000605.1:0-2095 GCA_038255045.1 Phormidesmidales cyanobacterium | reverse complement strand
TGCTCTCGGGGGGCGGCTCGATTCGTCTGGCAGATTTAGCGCTGCTGGGAGCGGTGGCGGCGGCAGGGTTGGGCTATGCAGAGGGCGCGGTACTCTCCCACCGCTTTGGGGCATGGCAGGTGATCTGCTGGTCTTTGATTTTATCGGCTCCGGTGCTTCTGCCGATTGTTTGGCACCACGCACCAACTAATTTTTTATCGCTTTCGCCAGGTACGGTACTCGGTTTTCTGTACGTCAGCATCTTCAGTATGTTTCTAGGCTTTTTCGCCTGGTATAAGGGGCTGGCCCTAGGCGGAGTGGCCCGTGTGGGGCAGACGCAGCTGCTTCAGCCCTTTTTGACCATTCTGGCGTCAACCCTTTTTCTGGGTGAGCGTTTAACCCCTACAACCCTGATTTTTGCGGTAGGCATTATTGTTTGTGTGGCATTAGGAAAACGCACTCAAATTGGCACTGTGCCGCCGCCCATGTTGGAATGATATGCAATCTTGTCCAATCCCAGGGACGCTCGGTTCAATCGCTGAGCTGGAATTGGAGGGCTGCGATCGCATCGTACTCCCGCTCAAATACCCCCGTCAGGTGCTCAAACACGGGCAATACCTTCTTGTAGACCGTCACATGCTCTGCGATCGGCTGATGGCGATAGGTTTCGCCAATCATCGTGGTCACCGCCTCTAGGGAAGGCACCCGGCCCAGGGCGTAGAGGCCCAGCACGGCCGCCCCCAGGCAAGAGCTTTCGTAGTGCTCAGGAATCGTCACCTCGCGGTTAAAGATATCGGCCATCATCTGCCGCCACAGGGGTGACTCAGCAAAGCCCCCCGTCGCCTGGATCAGGGTGGCGGGGCCAGCAAAATCTTCCAGCGCCTTGAGCACCAGGTAAAGGTTGTAGACAATGCCCTCCAGCACCGATCGCACCATATGCGACTTGGTGTGCTTAACGCTGAGGCCAAAGAACGAGGCCCGCGCATTGGCATTCCACAGGGGCGATCGCTCGCCCATCAGGTAGGGGTGAAACAGCAGCCCCTCGGAGCCGGGGGGCACCACCCCGGCCATTTGGGTCAGCAGGCCATACACGTCTTGGCCCAGGCGTTTGGCGGTGGCCACCTCAGCATCGGCCAGCTGGTCGCGCACCCAGCGTAGGGCAATGCCGCCGTTGTTGACCGCGCCGCCAATCACCCAATGGTGCTCGGTGAGGGGGTAGCAAAACAAGCGCTCCTGGGGGTCGGTGATGGGGCGATCGACCACGGCTCTCACCGCGCCGCTGGTGCCGACGGTCACGGCCACGAGTCCGGGAGAAATTGCCCCCACCCCCAGGTTCGACAGCACCCCATCGCTGGCCCCCGCAATCAGCGGCGTCTCGCCCCACAGGCCCATGGCCTCGGCCATGGCGGGCTTCAGCCCGGTGAGCACGGCGGTGGTGGGCACCAGTTCTGACAGAGAGGAGGGGGTGATGCCGGCGATCGCCAGCGCCCCCTGATCCCAATCCAGGGTCTCCAGATTCAGCAGGCCCATGGCCGTGGCGATGGCGTGATCGACCACGTAGCGGCCCAGCAGACGATAAAACACGTATTCTTTGATCGAAATAAACCGCGCCGCCTGCTGAAACAGCTCGGGCTGTTCGTGGCGCAGCCAGGTCAGCTTGACCAGGGGCGACATCGGGTGAATCAGGGTGCCCGTGCGCCGGTAGACGGCGTGGCCATCCATGTCGGCCTTGATGCGCTTTTCCCAGCCGGCGCTGCGGTTGTCGGCCCAGGTGATGCTGCGGGTCAGGGGCTTGCCAGCGGCATCGACCAAAATTAGGCTGTGCATGGCCGAGCTAAAGCAGAGGCCCAACACCTGGGAAGGGTTGAGCACGTAGTCTGCCATCAGCCGCCCCACGGTTTTGACCACGGCGGCAAAGATTTCTTCGGGGTCTTGCTCGGCGGTGGCTACGTTGGGGGTGTAGAGCGGGTAGGTGACCAGGGCTTTGCCTACCACCTGACCCGCTTCGGTAAACAGCACCGACTTGGTGCTGGTGGTGCCAATATCGACCCCGATGATGTAGTTCTGGTTGGTCATAGGTCATGGCCCAGTACAGCAGCGATCGCCCGGTGCGCTT